>SXYE01000079.1 GCA_005789325.1 Actinomycetota bacterium | reverse complement strand
TTCAAAGAATCTTAAAGGTAAATCTCTATATGACTTTGAAGTGGATTTATAAATCAAATTATGAAACGGACAATTCATAGGTTTTAGGTAATAATTTTGAGCAGGCTTTTTTATGCTGCCATCTGCATTAAATTCAGCATCTAATTGCATCGGAGGAAACATGCCATCGGCATACCATTCAAGATGCCCGGATGTTTCAAACAAAGCAGATTTTGTTATGTGAGGTGTGTAAACAAATTCATAACCAGATTCTTCATGGCGTCTGCGTGAGTAATCTTCCATTACTTTTCTAATTACTCCACCTTTAGGGTGAAACACTGGTAAACCTGAACCGATTTCATCTGGGAAAGAAAATAGGTCTAGTTCCACGCCAAGTTTTCTATGATCTCTTTTTTCTGCTTCTTCAAGAAGTGTCAAGTGATTTGCTAAATCTTCTTTACTTGCCCAAGCTGTGCCATAGATTCTTTGCAGTTGAGGATTTTTTTCATTACTGCGCCAATAAACTCCAGCAGTTCTCATCAACTTATGAGCACCTAAATATTTAGTTGATGGAACATGGGGTCCTCGACAAAGATCAGACCACACAACCTCGCCTGTTCTAAAATCAACATTGTCATAAATTGTTAATTCATTCCCCCCAACTTCCATAACCTCATCTGAAGGGTTGCCTTTGATACCAATTAATTCGATTTTGAAAGGTTCATGAGCTAATTCTTTTAGTAATGACTTTTCATCACTAACTCTTCTGGAAAATCTTTGACCGCTTTTTATGATGTCTTTCATCACTGATTCGATTTTTACAAGATCTTCTGGTGTGAAGTTATCTTGAACTTGAAAGTCGTAGTAGAAACCATCCTTGATAGGTGGTCCAATACCTAATTTGGTTTGCGGATTAATCTTTTGCACAGCTTGAGCCAAAATGTGGGCGGTACTGTGTCTGATGATTGACAATCCTTCTTCAGAGTTTGCTAACACTGCAACTACTTCATCGCCTGCTTTTACTGCAGTGGCAGAGTCTTTTAGTTCCCCATTAATTTTGACTGCCACAACATCCTTATTGTCTTTATAGAAATCAATAGCATTGGTTTTATCATGAGCGCTTTGCTCTAAGCCATCAACTTTTACTTTAAAATCAGCCACGAATTTTCCTATTCAAATCTTTGTTTCAATTTGGTAATTGGTAAAACTGATCTGCCGTTATTGCCACTTACCTTTGTTAATTCAATAAGGCCCTTAGCACAAACCACTAATGGAATCCCATTAGTTATCTTCCAAATTTTTCCTGGAGTTCTATTAATTATTCTAGGATTTTCTTTACTGACTTTTCCATCAAATACTCGAACCTCTTCACCAGAGAGCACACTTCTTGCCCCAACGTAGGGATAACTAGAGGCATGAATGTGTCTTAACACAACTTCAGCTGGTTGATTCCAATTTATGTCAAAATCTTTTTCATCTCGCCACAAACTATAAGTTGCAGCTTTATGGTTTTGAGGTTTTCCTGTTACCTTGCCTTTGGATACAACTTGAGAAAAAATCTTCTTTAACAACTTTTCAATCAAAGTATTAATTACTTGCATTGCTTGATCTAGTGGCATTGGGTATTTGATCGACTTAGCCTCTTGAGCAATTATTGGTCCAGCATCAACCTCGGTGGTGGCAATTAGTGCTGTTGCCCCAATTTTGGTATCACCATTGATGAGTGCGGTTAGTAATGGATTAAATCCACGATATTTTGGTAACAAGGAATCGTGTATGACAATTACTTGTTGATAATTTGCAGCAATTAGTTTCTTCCACCCAATTGCTAAAGCTAATTCAGATATTTTCGAAGGATCTTTAGTGGAGACCTTAATGCCGTTTCTTTCAAACAATTGGGTAATTTTTTCAATCGGATCATCCACGGTGCCAGTATCAGGGGCAACTGTTACCGAACCAACATTTTTCAGATAAGAATTAACGATGACTTGAGCAGCGGCAAATCCTTTGACTCCGCACAAATAGAGATCAACTTTGGAATTCTTCACAGATTCGATACTACCCTTAGGGGCTAGTCATTCATTGTTTTGCAAGCAATGCTCTAGCGCTCGAAGTTGACCCAAACCCACCAGCTAGACAGAACACCGATGATGGTTACGCCTAAGAACAACAAATAAATCCAAACAGGCTTCTTACCAGTTAGTTTAGCTTTTTCTAATTTAAGTCTAAGTGGGGCAAGAAAACGACTTGCCCAAGTAAATTCTGTTGCCAAGGTAAAAAGACCAATGAAAATCATTAACCAACCAGGTCCTGGTAATACTAATAAAACTAATCCAACCCCAATTAAAAAGAATCCAGCAAAAAATACACCTGTGCGCCAAGCAGCATCAGCAATTCGATTAGCACGAATCCGTGCTCTAATTATCTTGATGGGACTAGTTGGACGATCACTCATAATTACAGATTAAATCAAAAGCTTTCAATAAACATCTTTGGGTTAAGTGTGTCCTTGCGCTTTGCTGGCAACTTGAAAAAGTTTGGCACATTTCAATTCTGTTTCTTGCCATTCCTTCTCCGGTTCTGATCCCCAGGTAATTCCGGCACCGGTGCCAAAAAGGAGTTTGTTTTTGTCTTTCCAAAAAGTTCTAATCCCAACCGCGATTGAGGCGGTGTTATTAAAGGTGTTAATCCAACCGATAGCTCCACAATATGGACCTCTAAGAGATGTCTCAAATTTTTTGATCAGTTTCAAAGCACTTATTTTTGGTGCACCACTAACAGAACCCGGTGGAAAGGTCGCATCAAAAATTTGGGACCAGGTTGTATTTTCGTTCAATTCCCCACTTACCGTTGAGACCAAATGAACTAAACCTGGGTGTTCTTGGATTTCAAGAAGTGATGGGACATTAATTGAGCCAGTTTGGCAAACTCTTGATAAATCGTTTCGAACTAAATCCACAATCATGACATTTTCTGCTCTATCTTTATCTGTTAAATCACTAGCAGTTCTACC
Organism: Actinomycetota bacterium; assembly: GCA_005789325.1. Lineage (GTDB taxonomy): Bacteria > Actinomycetota > Actinomycetes > S36-B12 > UBA5976 > ATZT02. Next base: position 713 of record SXYE01000079.1, on the reverse strand, counting down.
TGTGCCTTTAATTGGACTTGAAGAGATATGTTGATCTTTTCTTTCCAGGAATAATTCAGGTGACGCAGATACCAATGCCACATCTTTAGTTAATCTCTCATGGGCTTGATCTTTGACATTGATGACACATGAATAAGGGGCAGGATTTCCTGTGGTAAGTAGATTTGCTAAACCTTCTATTTCAAAACCTTCATCTTCAATTTCAGTTGCTAAAACTCTGCAAATATTTGCTTGATAAACATCACCCAGTGAAATGTGTTGTCTTAAACCTTCAACTGCTGATTCGTATTCTGATTTATTCATGGAAGAAATCCAATTCTTAGGATCTATTCCCTTCCATTGTCCAACAAAACTTGAAGTGTTTTCAATTTCTTTTTCAAACTTAAGCAGTAACCAGGCACCTTCAAAGCTTCCAATGACAGCCCAAAGCCCTGGTTCGTTCAATCGATTTAAATCAACGGCGACGTCTTGCAAACCAACAAAGCGCTTGGTTCCAAATTGTGCATAGGCCTGTTCTTGAGCCCTGTTTTTCATAGCCACCATAACTTGAGACATTACCTGCGCTATCACAACTTCGATACTCGACTGAACCCATAAACGTTACCCTCAGGTATCTTGAACAGGTACAAATAGACAAATCTCAAATCTTCAAAGAAATGTCTATTTATTCGCGGACGTGGCGCAGTTGGTAGCGCATAACCTTGCCAAGGTTA
>SXYE01000078.1 GCA_005789325.1 Actinomycetota bacterium | reverse complement strand
TAACTGCCCAATTACAAGAACTTGTCCCAGAAGCAAAATTTGCTATTGCTCATGGTCAAATGAATGAACATGAACTTGAGCAAGTAATTCTTGATTTCTGGGCTCAAAAATATGATGTCCTAGTTTCAACCACAATTGTTGAATCAGGTTTAGATATTCCTAACGCTAATACTTTAATTGTGGATAGAGCAGATTCATTTGGTTTATCACAACTTCACCAAATCAGAGGACGAGTAGGTAGAGCCAGAGAAAGAGCTTATGCATATTTCTTCTACCCACAAGAAAAACCATTAACGGAAAATGCTTATGACCGTTTGGCAACAATTGCCCAACACACAGATTTAGGTTCTGGAATGGCAGTGGCATTAAAAGATTTAGAAATACGTGGTGCCGGAAATATTTTAGGTGGAGAACAATCAGGTCACATTGCTGAAGTTGGATTTGATTTATATGTCAGATTAGTTGGTGAAGCATTAGCTGTTGCTAAAGGTGAAGCACCTAAAATTGATAGTGAAATTAAAATTGAACTTGCACTTGATGCCCACATTCCACATGATTACATCAAAGAAGAACGTCTGCGTATGCAAATTTATCGACGCTTGGCAGAAGTCAAAGATGAAACAGAGCTTGCAAGTATTGGTGAAGAATTATTGGATCGCTTTGGTAAATATGGTCCACCAGTTGAGATTTTGTTAGCGATTGCCAAATTGAGAGTTTTAGCCAGGAAAGTTGGGGTAAGTGAAATTGTGCAACAAGGCAGAGTCATCAAATTCGCACCACTTGAATTACCAGATTCTCGAATCCTTAGACTTAACCGTCTGTACCCAGGAACTCAAGTTCGAGCAACAATACGTTCGATTCAAGTACCTGCACCACTAACCTCACTTGTTAATGGTCAAGTATTGAAGAATCAAGAATTACTGAATTGGATAAATGACTTATTCAATCAAGTATTTGAAGACGAACTGAAAGGAACACCGTGAAGAAACAATTAAAAAAGATTATTGCTCTATTTTTTGTTTCCAGTGTTCTTATTGCTTGTGGTCAACAAAACCCAGGAACAGCAGCTTTTGTGGGGGACACCAGAATTACCACTGAAGAACTAAGTGTTTACATGGATGATTTGAGATCAGCCGTACCAATAGAAAATAACGATCAAGGAACAGTACAAACAAGAGGTGTTCTTGCTCGGTTGATAATTGGTCAAATTATTAACGAAGCAGTTATTCAGTCAAATGCGGTTGTGGATCAAAGTTTGGTTGCCAAAGATTATGATGCGTTAGAAAAGCAAACTGGTGGACCAGAAGCCTTAGCAATATTTGCAGGTTCAAGAAATGTTCCCCCAAGTTTGATTAAAGAAGTACTAAGTCAAAATCGAGCACTTGAAGCAATAGGAAAAGCACTTGAACCGGGTGCTCCAGTTTTAGTTCAAAGAGCTAGAGGAGAAGGTTTACTTTTAAGAATCGCAAATTCCAAAAAAATTATTATCAATCCTCGTTATGGAACATGGGTTTCAAAAGACGGTTCAATTGCACCACCTGCAAATGAATTAAGTGAACCAGCATTTGCCACACCTGCTGATTTACTTTCAAACCGTTAAATAAATGTCTGCACAAAAGCCGCCCGCTAAAAATGGTGTTGCAGGCCTTATCGAATTAATGGATTTGCTTAGATCTAAAGATGGTTGTCCCTGGGATAACGAACAAACACACCAAAGTTTAATCGAATATCTCTTAGAAGAGTCTTATGAATTTGCTGAAGCGGTTGAATCAGGAAACAGACAAGCCATCAGAGAAGAACTCGGGGATGTGTTACTGCAAGTAGTTTTTCATTCAAAAATTGCGCAAGAACATTCTCAAGATCCATTCAATATTGATGATGTGGCAGATGTGATTACAAATAAATTAATTAAGAGACATCCTCATATCTTTGCTGATTCGAAGGATTTAACTACTTCTGAAGTTGAAAATAATTGGGAAATGATAAAACAAAAAGAGAAAAATCGCACTTCAATCACGGACGGAGTTCCGGTAGCAATACCTGCCTTAATGCATGCAGATAAATTGATTACCCGTGTTAAAAGTGTGAAAGATGAAATTGCTCAAGTAAAAGAAAATCAATTAGTTAATGACGTAAAAAAAGACCTAAATAGTGAAGCAGAAGTTGGTCAATTCTTATTGTCTTTTGTGGCCATGTGTAATGAAAGAGGAATAGATTCAGAGTCAGCTTTGAGAAAAGCTATCAGTCAATATCGAAATGAAATTAAGAAATCAGAAAACTAAATTAATCTTTTGTTTTAATCGAATTTCTGCTGCTTGCACATGAGGACCTTTTTTAGCTTTATTAGGAAGTTTTAAAAGAATTCTTCGCAATATTCTTAAAGTTAAATTAGTTGAAGCATCAGCAAATTTAGGCCCAGCCAAAGTTGAGCCTCTCCATGAATCACCATACATTTTTCTAACCCAACGAGGTAAAGCAGCAAAAGAAAGACTCACTACTATTGCCCACAATAACTGTGATGGAGTTAAGTATCTAAAAAATCTATTCATTGGTGGTAGAAAAATAAATCGGGCAGATTCTCTAACTAACTTATCTGCCACTAATTCATGACGCTTATTTTGATAATAGGTATTTAGCTCATCAACATTAGATGGACAAATTGATGGATCAAGTCCAACAAGTTTTGCTGCAACTAGTTGTTCTCTAACATATCTATCTTGATCTGCCTTACTTAACTTCATTCCAGATCTCAAAGCAATATCGAGCAGAGAATCAGTGAAACCGTTATGAACCCAAAGTAATAATTCAGGAACATCCAAACCTAAAGCCTTGTGCATCGCTCTTACTTTTGAAGCAGCACGATCGGCCTCTTCTTTAGTGCCAAAGGAAATAACTCCGATGTATTCAGCAGTTCTTAATAATCTGCCAAAAGGTTCTTCTCTGTAACGAGAATGTGCTTGTACGCCACCAAAAGCTCTAGGCTCTAGGGCTTGTAAAAATAAAGCTCTGACTCCACCAACAACTGCTAAAACATCTGAGTGAATTCTCCAGGTAATTGTCTCTGGGCCAAAGTAACCGACATCATTAGAAATTGTGTCTGGTTCACCAAAGGTCAATTCAGGTGCAAGCATGCTCATAAATTTACACACTTTCAAACTCTTCACAACACGAAGGTATGATTAAGCCAAATAAGAATATAAAAATAGGAGAAATTAGTGGCCACGATTGAAAAAGTAATTGCACGCGAAATTCTAGATTCTCGTGGTAATCCAACTGTTGAAGTAGAAATCGGTCTTTCTGATGGAACTCTTTCCAGAGCCGGTGTCCCATCTGGCGCATCAACTGGTGCATTTGAAGCACATGAATTGCGTGATGGTGAAAAAAGATATGGCGGCAAAGGTGTATTAAAAGCCGTTAAAGCCATTGAAAGTGAAATTGCACCAAAAATTAAAGGTTTAGATTCAACTGAACAAAGAAAAATAGATCAATTGATGATTGATCTTGATGGCACCCCTACAAAATCTAAATTAGGTGCAAACGCAATTTTAGGTGTTTCTCTAGCTGTGGCTCGCGCATCAGCACAATCTGCAAACCAATCACTGTTTAAATATCTTGGCGGAAAAGATGCAAATCTTTTACCAGTACCAATGATGAACATTCTTAATGGTGGAGCTCACGCAGATACTGATGTAGAAATTCAAGAATTTATGATTGCCCCAATTGGCTTCAAAACTTTTTCAGATGCACTACAAGGTGGCGTTGAGGTTTATCACGCACTGAAATCAGTATTGAAAAGCAAAAAACTTGCAACAGGTTTAGGTGATGAAGGTGGATTTGCTCCACAATTACCAAACAACCGTGCAGCACTTGATTTAATTTTAGAAGCAATCACTAAAGCAGGATTTAAACCAGGTGAACAAATAGCTTTAGCACTAGATGTTGCAGCTACTGAGTTTTACAAGGATGGCAAGTACTCATTCGAAGGTGAAGCAAGAACTTCTGAATGGATGGCTGAATACTATTCCAAACTAGTTTCAGATTACCCACTTGTTTCAATTGAAGATGGAATGAATGAAGAAGATTGGGCTGGCTGGAAACACTTAACAGATGTTATTGGCAGCAAAGTTCAGTTAGTTGGAGATGACTTGTTTGTGACAAATCCAGTTAGATTACAAAGAGGAATTTCTGAATCAACTGCAAATGCATTACTTGTGAAAGTAAATCAAATTGGTTCATTAACAGAAACACTTGATGCAGTTAAACTTGCCCGAGAAAATAAATTTGCCACCATGATGAGTCATCGATCAGGTGAAACTGAAGACACCACAATTGCAGATTTAGCAGTTGCCACCAAGGGTGGACAAATTAAAACTGGTGCTCCTGCCCGAGGAGAACGTGTTGCAAAATACAACCAACTCTTAAGAATTGAAAAAGAATTGGGAAGTTCTGCACTTTATGCGGGTCGCTCCGCATTTCCACGCTTCTAACGCGGTTTATTAGAAGGTATGAAAGGTAAAACAAAATTTAGACGACCATCAATAAATGGTCGTCTAGTTATAATGCTGTCTGCCTTCATTGTTTTGATTTTGATGCTGGCTTCACCTATCAGAGATTTAGTGGCCCAAAGAGCAAGAATTGAAGCACTCAAAATACAAGTGCAACAAAGTGAAAAACAAGTAGAACTTTTAAGAGAAGTCCAAGCTAAATGGAACGATCCTAATTTTGTTGCCGCACAAGCAAGAGCGCGATTACATTATGTGATGCCAGGAGAAATTGTCTTCTCCGTAATTGGTTTAGACGGTCAACCAGAAGTGATAACCAATGCACAACCTGCTACTGCTTGGGCAGGAGAACCTGCACCACCTGCACCTTGGTACAAAAACTTATATAACTCCTGGCTGGAAGCAGATTCGGGAGAAGAAATCATTAATGAAAATCAAACCACAGCAATTAGACCGAATGCTCCGAAATGAGTTTTGAGCAAAAAGATATTGATGCAATTGAACTTCAACTAGGAAGAACACCCAGAGGGGTAATTGAAGTTGCAAATAGATGTCAATGTGGCAAACCAACAGTCGTGGCAACAAAACCAGTTTTATCTGATGGGGAACCTTTTCCTACGCATTTCTATTTAACATGTGCAAATTTAAATTCCATGATTGGAACTTTAGAAGCATCAGGATTAATGAAGGAATATGAAGAAAGACTAAAAACTGATAAAGACTTTGCAGAAAAATACAGCAAAGCTCATCAAGATTATTTACAAAGACGAAACAAATATGGAGTGATAGAAGAAATCGAAGAAATTTCTGCTGGGGGAATGCCTAATCGTGTTAAGTGTTTACATGCCCTAGTTGCTCACTCACTTGCAGTTGGTCCGGGCATAAATCCTGTTGGAGATGACGCTTTAATAAGACTAGGTAATTGGGCCACCAAAGCTTGCATTAAGGAAGAACAATGAAAAGAGTTGCCGCTATTGACTGTGGCACAAACTCAATTCGATTATTAATTAGCGATATTGACACTTCAACTAATATAGCAACCGATGTTTGTCGCGAAATGAGAATTGTTCGACTGGGTGAAGGTGTTGATAAAACTAACGCTTTTTCACCTAGAGCCTTAGAAAGAACTTTTAAAGCAATTGATGAATATGAACAAATATTGCTTAAACACAAGGTAGAAAATCTAAGATTTGTAGCAACTAGTGCAACCAGAGATGCTCAAAATAAAGCCATGTTTATCAAAGGTGTAATTGATCGCTTAAGAATTGTGCCTGAAGTAATAGCAGGAACAGAAGAAGCAGCTCTGTCTTTTGATGGGGCAACAAGATCTTTAAGACAAAAACATAAAGCACCTTTTTTGATTATTGATTTAGGTGGAGGATCTACTGAACTAGTAATAGGAGATCAAGAACCAACAGGTGTATATTCCATGGATGTTGGTTGTGTGCGCATGACTGAGCGACATACTCCTGGTGGAAATCCAACTAAAGCACAAGAAGAAGCCATCAGAACAGATGTAAGAAACGCATTAAAAGAAGCTGCCAAGAAAGTTGATTGGCAAAAAGCACAAACAATTGTTGGTGTGGCTGGAACTGTCACAACAGTTGCTGCACACAGTTTAAAACTAAAGACCTATGACCCAGAGGTGTTACATGGTGCAAGTATTAGTGCTCAACAAATAAGCCAAACAGCGCAAGATTTCATTTCATTATCACCTTCACAAAGAGCAGCTTTGCCTTATATGCATGAAGGTCGAATTGAGGTAATAACAGCTGGATCAATCGTGTTAGACGAAGTGATGAAAGCAATTGGAGCACAAACTTTAATTGCTAGTGAAAGAGATATTTTGGATGGTGTGGCTTGGTCGCAAGTCCAATAAAAAATCTTTCTCAACTAGAAAATGCAATCTGTAACTGCAAAAAATGTCCCAGACTGGTTAAGTGGACTAAAGATATTGCTAAAGAAAAAAGAAAATCTTACGAAAATGAGGTTTATTGGGGAAAACCTGTTCCAGGATTTGGTGATAAGAAACCAAAACTTTTAGTTGTTGGATTAGCTCCAGGTGCTCATGGAGCAAATAGAACAGGCCGAATTTTCACAGGAGATAGAAGTGGTGAATGGCTATTTCGAGCCATGCATAAAGCAGGCTTTGCTAATCAAGCCCAATCAATTAATAAAAAAGATGGCTTGAAATTGACTCAAGCAAGAGTGATAACTGCTGTGAGATGTGCTCCTCCTGATAACAAACCAACCATAAAAGAAAGAGACACCTGCAATAAGTGGATGGACTTGGAGTGGAAATTTATTGAAAAAGATTTAAAAGTAGTTATAGCTTTGGGAAGTTTTGCTTGGAAAGCAGCTATTGATATTTTGCTTGAACAAGGATTTATTCCAAAAAATAAAGTTAAGTTTTCCCATGGTGCCAAGTGTGTTTATCTAAAGCAAAATCAGCAAATCACACTCTTAGGTAGCTATCACCCCAGTCAGCAAAACACCTTCACTGGCAGACTTACCGAAGCGATGTTGGATCAAGTATTTGGAACCGCTTCCAAACTGATTTCAACCTAAAAGTAATCTGTACCTATTGCCCTCGTAGCCCAATCGGCAGAGGCAGCAGACTTAAAATCTGCACAGTGTGGGTTCGAGTCCCACCGAGGGCAC
>SXYE01000077.1 GCA_005789325.1 Actinomycetota bacterium | reverse complement strand
CGATTAAAGTTCATCACCTTCGTCCAGCACCTGGTGCTAAAAAAAGTAAAACCCGTAAAGGTCGTGGTGAAGCAAGTAAGGGAAAAACTGCAGGTCGAGGTACCAAAGGATCTGGTGCTCGCCGCAACTATTCAGCCGCTTTTGAAGGTGGCCAGATGCCTTTGCATATGCGTTTACCAAAACTTCGTGGTTTCACACCACCTAACAAAATTAGATATCAGGTAGTTAACGTTGCTGATATTTCAAGACTGTTTCCACAAGGTGGCGAAGTTACTCCTGCATCTTTAGTTAAAGTTGGCGCAATTAGAAAAGGTCAACCAGTTAAAGTTCTAGGTTTTGGCGAAATTACTGTCAAAGTAACTGTTGTGGCTGACAAATTTAGTGAATCAGCAAGCAGCAAGATCGCCGCTGCAGGCGGATCTATTAAAGCTCTTTAGGAGTTTGTTTTGAACATAAATTTTGCGTGGTTAACTGATGCTTTTCGTACCCCAGATTTGCGACGCAAAATTTTGTTCACTCTTTCAATGCTTGCTCTTTACCGTTTCGGGGCTGCAGTTCCCACCCCTGGTGTTGATTATCCCGCAATTCAGCAATGTGTTGAATTAGTTGAAGGTGATTCTCTTTACGGAGTAATTAACTTATTTTCTGGTGGAGCTTTACTGCAATTAAGTATTTTTGCACTTGGCATCATGCCCTACATCACCGCTTCCATCATTATTCAGTTGTTAACAGTTGTGATTCCTCGTTTAGAAATGTTGAAAAAAGAAGGGCAATCAGGCCAAGCAATCATCACCCAATACACCCGATATGTGACTATTGGATTAGGTCTATTGCAAGCAACATCAATTTTGGCTCTTGCTAGAACTCCAGGACAATTGTTAAGAGGTTGTCCAAATGATTTAATTCCTAACCAAAGTTTACCTGTGATGATTTCAATGGTTCTAACAATGACTGCCGGAACTGCATTAGTGATGTGGTTTGGTGAATTAATCACTCAACGCGGTGTTGGTAATGGAATGTCACTCTTGATTTTTGCCTCTATTATTTCTTCAATTCCAAGTCAGTTTGCAGCGATTTTAACAATCAATGGACTTTTCACATTTATTGCAACTGCAGCTGTAGGAATCACAATTATTGTTGGTGTTGTTTTTGTGGAACAAGCGCAAAGAAGAATCCCTGTTCAATATGCCAAGCGAATGGTAGGTAGAGCCTCATATGGAGGAACTTCAACTTACATTCCTTTGAAGGTGAACATGGCAGGAGTTATCCCTGTAATTTTTGCTTCTTCACTTCTTTATATTCCTTCATTATTAGTTCAGCTTTCTGCCTCACAAAGTCCTTGGGCACAATGGATTTCTCGAAACTTTCAAAATGGAACTGAAGTTCCCTACGTTGTAACTTATGCATTATTAATTGTTTTCTTTGCTTATTTCTATGCCTCAATCACATTCGATCCTAAAGAAGTTGCAGAGAATATGAAAAAATATGGCGGGTTTATTCCTGGTATTAGAGCTGGAAATCCAACTGCTGAATATTTGAAATATGTGCTATCACGTTTGATGGCTGCAGGATCTACTTATTTAACAATTATTGCGGTAATTCCATTTATTGCTTTTGGAGCACTTGGAGTAGGAGACAGATTCTTATTCGGCGGTACCAGCTTGCTAATTATGGTTGGTGTTGGTCTTGACACTGTTAAGCAAATTGAAAGTCAATTACAACAAAGAAGCTATGAAGGCTTCATTAAACAAAATCCCACAATTTAATTAAATGCGCCTATTAATCATGGGCCCACCAGGTGCGGGCAAAGGCACACAAGCAGTAAGTATTTCAAAAACATTTAACATTCCTCATATTTCCACAGGAGATATTTTTAGAGAAAACATGAAGAAAGAAACACCTCTTGGACTTGAAGCTAAAGCTTTTTATGATCAAGGACTATATGTTCCAGATGAAGTAACAAACAGGATTGTGGAAGACAGATTAACTTGGGATGATGCCAAAAATGGTTTCCTGCTTGATGGCTATCCAAGAACTATTGATCAGGTGAATTTTTTAGATCAAATTCTTGCTAAGAATTCGCAAAAAATCGAGAAAGTCTTAGAAATAACAATTGATATTCCAGTGGTGGTGGAAAGACTACTTAAGCGTTCCCAAGAACAGGGAAGAATTGATGACACTAAAGAAGTGATAACTAAAAGATTAGATGTTTATGCCTCCTCAACAGCACCGCTGTTAGCTGAATACCAAAAACGAGGAATCTTACAAAAAGTTGATGGAATGGGTTCCGTTAGTGAAGTTGAAGAAAAGATTAAATCAGCTTTAGCTAGCTAGTTTTTCCACTCAACAGGGATTTGTACTTCATTCCTTTTCAAAAATGAAGGTTTAAAAGGTGGATCAAAACGGGCACTTCGCCAGTTGTTATCAAAACCAATTTCAGAAATTGACTCTCTAAGGAGTGCATTTTTCAATAGTTTTATATTTTTCTCTAATTTTTCTTGCGCATAATTGCCTGTGAATCTTAAACAAGCGTAGAAAGATTGAGGAAGTTGTTTAATTTCTACCTCTGCGTTTTTGGCAATAGGCAAGCTAGAAATATCCGAGCCACTTGGCATGACAAAAGAAATTTTCCATAAATTATTTTTTACCGGAACCTGAAGTACCGGGGCGGTCATTGCAATATTGTTTTGGGAAATGTAATTAAAAAGTGGCCTAAATCCATAGCTTCCTGCAGTACTAAGTGAGCCTTCAACATTAACTTCTGCGATAATACAAGACTCATAATCTCGAATTTCAAAATCGGAGTATTTCTTAACTACTTTGTATTTTTGTTGTTCTGTCATAATTTTGTAAGAATTTCAGGACCATCTTTGGTGATAGCAATCGTATTTTCCCAATGACTGGCAAATGATCCTTCACTAGAAACAACTGTCCATTCATCTTCCAGCACATGAACTTTGTTGCTGCCTAGAACTAACATCGGCTCAATGGCAATTGCCATTCCTTCGACTAACTCTGGCCCAATTCCTGGTTTTCCATAATTTGGCACACTTGGTGCCATGTGCATTTCTGTTCCAATGCCATGACCAACGTAGTCTTCTAAAATTCCTATTTTTAGGTCGTGATGAGATCTAACGAAATTCTCAATAGCAAAACCAATATCACCTATGTGATTTCCAGGAAGTGCAGCATTTATTCCAACTTGTAAAGCTTGTTTAGTTATCTCGCTTAATTGTTGATGTTCTGGTTTAACATTTCCAACACCAATAGTTATAGCTGCATCACCATGCCACCCATTAATAATGGCTCCACAATCAATACTCACCAAGTCTCCTTCATTAAGTATTTTACTTTTACGAGGAATTCCATGAACAACTT
>SXYE01000076.1 GCA_005789325.1 Actinomycetota bacterium | reverse complement strand
CGGTTTTCGAGTTATGTATTGGTTAATCCTGATACAAAACTCAATAAAGTTACGGTGATCATGGCGAGAGGGAAACGCCCAGCTCCATTCCGAACCTGGAAGCTAAGCCTCTCAGCGCCGATGGTACTTCTCGGGAGACCGAGTGGGAGAGTAGGACGTTGCCGGACATATAAAAATATCCACCCGTAAAAAGGTGGATATTTTGTTTTATAAACCTGCTTAAATTAGAACATAAATATAAAGAATGCGAAGGTAATTTCTAAAAATGGATGAATTAAAAGTTCCTGACGAAATTACTGGTAAAGAATTAGCACCCGAAATTAAAGCAGAATTAAGAACTTTGCCTGAAGGTTTGGCCCTTTTCGTATCAAGACATTTAGTTGCAGCAGGTGAATATGTTGACACTAATCCAGAATTAGCTTTGCAGCATGCTAAAGCTGCCAATGTTGCTGCAGCGTCAAGATTAGCAATTGTTCGTGAAGCAGTTGGTGTTACTGCATATCACGCAGGAGATTTTAAATTGGCGTTATCAGAATTAAGAACGGCAAGAAGAATTAGTGGCCGACCAGATTGTTTAGCAATGATTGCAGATTGCGAAAGAGCATTAGGTAGACCTGAAAAATCTGTTGAAATTGGTAATGAAAAGGATTTGAACAAGATGCAAAGATCTGATTACCACGAACTGATGTTGGTTATTGCTGGTGCAAGATCTGATCTAGGTCAAAAAGATGCAGGATTGGCTTTAGCTAAAATTCCTGAATTTAATACTGGAAAACCAGCAGAATCAGTTGCCAGACTTCGTTTTGTTTATGCCAAGACTTTACAAGATCTAGGGCGCATTGATGAGTCAAAAAAGTGGTTTGAGAAAACTTTAGAATTAGACCCAGAAAATAGCACTGGGGCTAAAGAATATTTGAGCAAATAATGGCTCTGATTGATTCTTTTGATTGTGTTTTGCTCGATTTAGATGGTGTTGTCTATCTAGGTAAGACCCCTATTGATAAAGCTGTAAAGACCATTAAAGAATTACAAGCGCAAAAAGTAAACATCGCGGTCATCACAAATAATGGCTCTGTCACTTCTAAAAGTGTGAGCAAATGGATGAAAGACTTTGATCTTGATTTCAAAGCGTCCTCAATTATTACTAGTTCTCAAACACTTTGTTGGTACTTAAACGAGAAGTTTGCCAAAGATTCAAAGGTGTTGGTGGTGGGAAGTGAAAGTTTGAAGGTCTCTGTTAAGGAAGCCGGCTACAAAGTCGTAAATAAGGCAGATAAAGATCCAGTTGTTGTTGTCAATGGCATTGATGGTGATATAACTCAGAAAGATTTAGCTGAAATGTGTTATGCCATAGCAAAAGGTGTGGCATGGGTTTCTACAAATGGTGACTACACATTTCCAACTGAAAAAGGATTGGCACCTGGAAATGGTGCCTTTAATGCCTTGATCACTTCTATTACTGGAAAGACACCGTTGTTAATGGGCAAGCCTGAACCTCACATGTTTAAGCAGGCTGCTGAGATTTTTGGGTCCAAAAATCCCATTGTGGTCGGAGATCGACTAGATACCGATATTCAAGGAGCAAACAGAGCAGGTTTTAAGTCCATGTGTGTTTTAACTGGAGTAAGTGACTTGGCTCAAATTCAACACGCATCCTCATCCACAGCCCCGACTTATGTCGGAAAAGACTTAAGCGCATTGCTTGATCACAATAGTTTAGTAAGTTGGTAGCTATGACAAACACTTTTGATCAGGCCGAAAATAGAAACGAACAATCTGAGCTATCTTTGGGTGCCCTCAAACCAATAATTCCCAGTGGAGATGCTCGGGTAGATGGGGCAACTGAAAGATTAAACGAATTAACAAATCTGCCTGCAATTGAACATGTCAGTGTTTTTGAAGATGTGCATCGTCGTTTGCACGATGCCTTGACCGATAATCCAGAGTGAACTTAAACAGATTAGATCAGGAACTAGTTAGGCGAGGTCTGGCTAGATCTCGCGAAGTTGCTATTGAATTAATCAATTCTGGTTCTGTTTTAGTGGATCATGTACCTGCCTTGAAACCAGACAGACGAGTCAACAATGAGGTTTCAATAATTATCGAAACCGAAGTTGATCATTACGTAAGTAGGGGAGCACATAAATTAATTAGTGCTCTGGATGAATGGAAAAAGGTCAATGTTGAGAATCAAGTTTGTTTAGATGCTGGTTCTTCAACTGGTGGTTTCACCCAAGTTCTTTTAGAAAGAAAAGCAGCCAAAGTGTTTTGTGTAGATGTTGGTTATGGTCAGTTAGCTTGGGAAGTTAGAAATCATCCTCAAGTTGTGGTCATGGAAAGAACAAATATCAGAAATATGCCTGCAGCAACCTTGCAACCAACACCTAGCATTGTGGTTGCTGACTTATCGTTTATTTCTTTGTCCCAAGTTTTACCGGCCCTGATAGCAAATGCAGCTCTTGATGCAGATTTTCTACTAATGGTGAAACCTCAATTTGAGGTTGGTAAAGATTCGCTAGGTGCAGGTGGAGTTGTGCGAGATCCGGAGTTACGACGAGAGGCAATTAGAAAAGTTGTGGACTCAGGTGCTCAACTTGGTCTTGGTTGCAACGGTGTTGTTGCTTCTGCGTTACCGGGTCCTAAAGGAAATGTTGAATACTTTGTTTGGTTGAAAAAGGGTGGAGCAATTATTAGTGATAAAGATATTGAATCGGCTATCGCGAAGGGACCACAATCATGAGTAGTAAACCTGTGGTTTTAATTCTTTTGCACAACGATTCTGCTGAAGCCAATAAAATTGCTGCCAAAGTCTCGCAACAACTAGCTGACGCAAAAGTTTCAATCTGTGCTCTTGGAAGTGACAAAAAGTTAATTCAAAGTGCAGGTTATGAAATTACAGAATTCGTTCCAGGAACCAGTGCAAATCCAAATTTGGCGCTTGTTTTTGGCGGAGATGGAACAATTCTTAGAGCTGTTGAAGTAACAAGATCAAGCAACATTCCCGTCCTAGGAATTAATCTTGGCCACGTTGGTTTTCTTGCCGAAGCAGAAGTTGAACACATTGAAGATGTCGTCAAAGCCATTGTTGAGCATGACTGGATTGAAGAAAAAAGATTGGCAATTGAAGTTGTT
>SXYE01000075.1 GCA_005789325.1 Actinomycetota bacterium | reverse complement strand
TTTGCAAATTCTGTGGGACGTTGCCACATTGGTGTCCAAATAAGTCTTCGCCCATCATCTAATTCTTTTGGAATTTGGGCACCAATTGGCCAAGTTTCCATATGAACTTGATTTACATCTTCTACTCCGCGATCTTTTAATGCCGCAATAATTCTTTTATCTGCTTTGGCTGCTTTAATGGCTTTTTCTGATTCAGTGCTCAAAATTGGTGATTTGGCACCAGGAATTTCTGTATAACTTATTTCTTTACCTTCAACTGTTATAACAGCTTCGATGATAGTTGAAGTGGCACTATTCCAAAGGGTTATCTTTGCTGCCCGTTCAGCTGGATCAGAATTTTTCCAATTATTAACTATGTCCTTATTTGGTTCATGTAGTTGCACCATGGCAAATAAATGTCTGTGATCAAGTTTCCAAACATTGCGAGCATGTTGAACTAGGTCTTTTAATTCTTGGCCACTTAGAGGGTCCAGGGGATGACGAAATTCATTACTACTCTTCATGACCGTCTCCCCTTGATAATTTTTAAAGTATAGGTCCTGGTCTTGCTGTGGGTAAATCGATTAATTCCCCACAAATCAGAATTTAATGCTTAAATTTTTTGAGATTTACGTCTCAATTTTGTGAATTTTGGGTCTAATATTCTCTCAGCAGTTGTAAGTCGTGGCTGCTGTTGATCTGGAAGGAGATCGGCACATGGCAACAAGTAAAACAGGAAATCCAGTTAGTGTTGAAAAACGTTCAGTTGACTGGGTCCCTCACAAAGAACGTCATGGCAAAGCACGAGATTTAGGAAACGTTTGGTTCGTAGGGAACGTTAACTTGGTTGCGATGGCAACCGGAGTGGTTGCACTGTCTATTGGAGCGAATTTAATTTGGACTCTGATAGCAATTGTTTTAGGTTCCTTGTTTGGAACTTTCTTCATGGCTTTTCACTCCGCTCAAGGTCCACAACTAGGGCTTCCACAGTTGGTTCAATCAAGAGCTCAATTTGGGTATCTTGGAGCTGCAGTTACGGTGTGGATTTTTGCACTCGTTAACTATTGGGCCTACAACACAGCAGATGCGATTTTATCTGGTAGTGCCATTAATGCTTTGATTCCTAGCATTCCGGCCAATATCGGATTCATCATTGCAGCTGTAATTGCATCAGTAATTGCAATTTATGGTTATGACCAAATTCATGCTGTAAATAGAGTTTTATTATGGCCATCTGTAATAGTTTTAGTTTTTCTAACCTTAGGTGTGTTTGCTCGGGGATCTTTTCCAGCTGGCGCATTTGATATCGGTAATTTTCAATTAGCACCTTTCATGACGGTGTTCGTGATAATTGCAGGATTTCAATTGGGTTGGTCACCGTATGTTTCCGATTATTCAAGATATTTACCTGGAGATGTTGGAGTTTCCTCAACATTCAAATGGACTTATCTACCAAGTGCACTAAGTGGAGTTTGGGTTTTTGGTTTAGGTGCACTTGCATCTTCTCCAGACGGAACCTTGAGTCCCATCGCTGCATTTAAAACTGTTGGTGATTCAATTTTCAACGGACTAGGCTTCGTTGCTGTATTTGTCTTGCTAATTGGTTTATTAGCGGTTATGTCTATCAACGCTTACGGTGGATCCTTAGCATTAATATCTATGCTGGATTCATTTAAACCAGTTAACCCAACCAAAAAATTGCGTATGATTGCAGTTATTTTCATGGGCTTAACAGTTTGGTTTACTGCTGCTGTAGTGGGCGAGGAAAGTTTTAACGCCTTTTATGGCAACGCACTTGTGTTCTTGGCATATTTGTTTACTCCATGGACAGCCATCAACTTGATTGATTATTTCTTTGTACGTAAGGGTTCTTACGTAATTTCAGAAATATTCAAGAGTAACGGAATTTATGGCCGTTGGGGATGGCGAGGAAATGTTGCATACTTGATTGGAATCTTGTCTATGGTTCCATTCTTTGTGACAGGACCTTTTGTTGGTCCAATTGCTCAAAGTTTGGGTAGCGTTGATTACTCAATCTTTATTGGACTACCAGTTTCAGCAATTGCTTATCTAATTCTTGCAAAAGGAATAGATTTGAAGAAAGAACGATCACTTGCATCTGCTGAAGGTAACTTGACCACAAAGCACTAAATTAATTTGGTCAAAGTAGCCGTTGCGCAGGCACATCTCCAAATTGGAGATGTGCCTGCAAACATTTCAAAAACTTTAAATTTAATTGATACAGTTAGTAATCTCGGTGCTCAAGTGGTTGTTTTACCTGAATTAGCAAATTCTGGTTATGTATATCAAGATAAAAAAGAAATAATTAAGGCATTAGAAAATACTAATGCATTACAGTTGTGGCAGGAAAAGTCAAGACAGTATCAAAACATTATTGTTGCAGGCTTTGCTCAAGTTGAAGGCGAAGAAGTCTACAATAGATCAGCAATTATAGATTCAGGTAAAATTCTAGAGATTTATACAAAAGTTCATCTGTGGGATCAAGAGATAGGAATTTTTACAGCAGGAAACAAAGTTCCTAAGGTTGTTAATTCAAGTATTGGAAAGATTTCGACTTTAATTTGTTACGATCTAGAATTTCCAGAATTTGTTAGAATTCCTGTAATTGCAAATGTCGAATTACTAGTTGTTCCAACTAACTGGCCAAAAGGTTTCTACAACAGGCCCACAAAAGAAAAGTATCCAATGGAGCTAATTAAAGCCATGGCGGCTGCTGCAACAAATAAAATTTGGATTGCAATTTGTGATCGAAGTGGTGAAGAAAG
>SXYE01000074.1 GCA_005789325.1 Actinomycetota bacterium | reverse complement strand
GAGGCGTTAGCTACATTGACTACTCAAAAGAAGCACTAGAAGATGCCGCAAATCAAATACGAACTCTGGCGCACACAGAAGATTTACCTGCTCATGCTCAAGCAGTAGACATCAGATTCGAAAAGCCATGACCGAAGTTAATGGTAATTTCTTCATGAATAATAATTAGAGTTATAAATAACAACTGAAAGGGGCAGGTCATGAGTAGGAAAGGGCGTGTAGCTCGTACTACTAAAGAAAGTGACGTGCTCGTTGAAATTGATCTAGACGGAACTGGTGTAGTTGTAGTTGACACTGGTGTGCCATTTTTTGATCACATGTTAAGCCAACTTGGTAAGCACGGGGCTTTTGATTTAACTGTAAAAACAAAAGGTGATATTTCTGTGGACGAACACCACACAATCGAAGATACATCTTTAGCATTAGGTACAGCATTTAAAGAAGCCATGGGTGATAAGTCAGGAATTAGACGCTACGGCGATGCAACATTGCCCTTAGATGAAGTTTTAGTAAGAGCTGCTGTTGATCTTTCAGGTCGTCCATATCTTGTTCATAGCGAAACTGAAATTGCACCAATGATTGGTACCTATGACACAACTTTGACAAAACACATTTGGGAATCATTTGTGAACAGCGCTGACATAACTTTGCATATTAAAGTACTAGAGGGTCGAAATGCACATCACGTTGTTGAAGCTCAGTTCAAAGCTGTAGCGCGAGCACTAAGAGATGCTGTGAGTTTCGATGCGAAATCAGTCGGAATTCCATCTACCAAGGGTGTGCTGTAGATATAACTCATGTTTAAACTTGGGTTTTAATGTCAAAATCAATAGTAATTCTTGATTACGGTTCAGGAAATATTAGATCTGCAGAAAAAAGTTTGGCAAAAGTTGGAGCCAAAGTATCAATCTCAAGTGATTATGAAACCTGTCTTAATGCTGATGGCTTAGTAATTCCTGGTGTGGGAGCTTTTGAGTCTTGTATGCAAGGAATTAAAAAAGTAAAAGGCCAAGAAATTGTTGATAAACGCCTAGCTGGTAGCAGGAAAGTTTTTGGAATTTGTGTGGGAATGCAAATCATGTTTGAGAATGGACTTGAGCATGGAGTTAATACTCCAGGACTACATCAATGGCCAGGATCTGTAACAGAATTAAAAGCCAACGTTTTGCCTCACATGGGTTGGAATAACGTAGAAGTATCAAAGGGGAGTCAAATCTTTAATGGCGTCGAGAGTGAAAAGTTCTATTTCGTTCATTCATATGCAGCCAAAGAATTAGATTTGCACGGGACAGAAAAAATTTCTGCACCCCTTAAGCATTACTCAATTCATGGTGAAAAATTCTTATCAAGTGTAGAAAACGGACCCCTATCTGCAACACAATTCCACCCAGAAAAATCTGGTGATGCTGGTTTGCAGTTGCTAGCTAACTGGTTGGAAAGTCTCTGATATGAAACCACTAATTCTTTTGCCTGCAGTGGATGTTTCTGAAGGTCGCGCTGTTCGATTAGTGCAAGGAGAATTAGGTAGCGAAACTTCTTATGGTTCACCACTTGAGGCTGCACTTGCTTGGCAAGAACAAGGAGCATCTTGGATTCATTTAGTTGATTTAGATGCTGCATTTGGTAAGGGAAACAACAAAGAACTTTTAGAAGAGGTAACAGCAAAGTTAGATATAAATGTTGAACTTTCTGGTGGGATTCGTGATGATCAATCCTTGGAGAGCGCTTTAGCAACAGGAGCGGCCCGAATAAATCTTGGCACGGCTGCACTTGAAGATCCTGAATGGACAGCAAAAGTAATCGCCAAATACGGGGACAAGATTGCAATTGGTTTAGATGTGCGAGGAAGAAAGTTAGCGGCTCGTGGTTGGACCAAAGAAGGTGGCGAGTTAATTGAAACTCTGCAAAGACTTGATAAAGATAACGCAGCAAGATATGTCGTAACCGATGTTACAAAAGATGGAACATTACAAGGTCCCAACGTTGCGTTACTAAAAGAGATTCTTAATTACACAAAAAAACCTGTAATTGCTTCAGGTGGAATTGCAGAATTAACAGATATTGCTTTATTAAGACAATTAACTGATATTGGGGTAGAAGGCGCAATTGTAGGAAAGGCGCTCTATGCTCAGAAATTTACTTTAAGACAAGCTCTAGATATAGCAGAAAATTAATTAGATGCCTTTAGCGATAAGAATTATTCCATGTCTTGATGTGGCAGATGGTCGGGTAGTAAAAGGCGTAAACTTTCAAAATTTAGTTGACGCAGGAGATCCTGTTGAGTTAGCTAGTTATTATGCAGAAAATGGTGCAGATGAAATTACTTTTCTTGATATTTCAGCATCTAAGGATGATAAGAAAACAATTATTGATGTAGTCAAAAAAACTGCTGAAGCTGTTTTTGTGCCTCTCACAGTTGGTGGAGGAATTAGAAGTGTGGAGGATGTGGATTTACTTCTAAGAGCTGGTGCAGACAAAGTATCCGTTAATACAAGTGCTATTTCAAATCCCGATCTGATTAATGCCATTTCAAAAAGATTTGGCTCTCAAGTTTTAGTTATTTCAATTGATGCACGAAGAACGGGTGAAAAATTCGCTGTTTCTGGATATGAGGTAACTACACATGGTGGGTCAAAAAGTGCTGGACTGGATGCGTTGGCTTGGACCAAGCAAGCAGTTGAAAGAGGCGCAGGAGAGGTACTTCTAAATTCAATGGATAAAGACGGAACTAAGGATGGTTTTGATTTGGAACTTATTTCGTTAGTTAAAAAGAACATAAATGTGCCATTAATTGCAAGTGGAGGTGCTGGAAAAGTATCTGATTTTGCCCCGGCTGTTAAAGCAGGCGCTGATGCCTTATTGGCAGCAAGTATTTTTCATTTCCAGGAAGTTTCGATAAATCAAGTTAAGGCAGAACTTAAAGCAAACAATATTGAGATTAGAACCCAAATTTAGTTTCTTTAAGAATTCTTATTGCACTTTCTTCACCATCAAATTCGATATTTACGTAAGCTTTTCGACCGTAAGCAAATAAGAGTAAATCAATTACCTCACCTTTCATGGTGACACAACTATTGCCAGATTTTATTGTGTAAGTTCCTTGGTCTGATTGGGCAATAATGCCAACTTTTGCTTTACGCATAAGTAATTTGCCAGCTTGAGTAAAACGCTTCCAAATTAATTTTTTGTCATCTTCATCCAGGTTTCGGGGAGAATATTCTGGTTGACCACGCAACAGATCTTCATGATGAATTAGGAATTCAAAAGAGTTAACTAAATTATCAACACCAGGAAGGGCAAAGAAGCTAGTTGTCTTTGGTCCTTGTTCAAATTCCGTTATTAGATTTTCAAATCCACGACGCTTAATGTCTTGGGCAACTTTTGATGTGTAGTTAGAGAAAGCAGGAACAACTATTCCAAGGACTGCATCAGGTCTTGTCTCTCTGGAAACCAAGTGAACAAGTACGTCAAAGGAATTCCATCCTTTGCAAAGAGTGGGTGCTTCTGGACCCAGTTTTCTTAAAAGTTGAGATATTGCAACTCGTTCACGTTTGGCTAAAGATGTCATATAAATAGAGTAGAGGAAAAGATACCTAACGACAAATCAGGTTCTGACCTAGGTAAGAATATGCACATGGGTGAAATTTCTTTGGCAGCTATAGCAGAATATTGGTCATCGCTTAAACCAAATGAAAATGGATTAGTTCCAGCAATAACAACTGATCACTCAACGAAACAGGTTTTGATGATGGCCTGGATGAATGAAGAGTCTTTTACAAAAACTTTGCAAACAAAGAATGTCACTTACTATTCAAGATCAAGAAACAAACTCTGGGTAAAAGGTGAAGAGTCTGGCAATACCCAAAGATTAAAGGAACTTCGAATTGATTGCGATGCTGACACAATACTTATTGCCGTTGAGCAAAAAGGTGAAGCCTGTCATACCGGAGATAAGACTTGTTTTGATGGTGTTTTAGTTTGGTCTGAAAAATAATTGATGAACTCAATTAAACTTGGAGTAACTACTCCAGATCTTGAACAATTTAAGGTTTATGCCAAAGATAGAAAAGTAATTCCAGTTGTTAGAAAACTCATTGGTGATTCTTTTACTCCTGTTGGTTTATATAAGGCTCTAGCTGATGAAAGACCTGGAACTTTTCTACTTGAATCAGCAGAACATGGACAAAGTTGGTCAAGATACTCATTTGTAGGAGTTTCCAGTTCTGCAACATTGCGCAGCGAAAAAGGTAAGGCGAAATGGACAGGAAAACCACCCAAAGGAGTTTTACTTGAGGGGGATATCTGGAATGTTTTTAAGCAAACTTTAGATTTTCTTGCAACTAAACCTTTACCAAATTTGCCTCCCTTAACTGGTGGATTAGTTGGATATTTCGCTTATGACATTGTTCGAATGTTTGAGAGAATTCCTGATGAAAATCCAAATGAAACAAGCGTGCCAGATCTATTAATGTTGCTGGCCACTGATTTTGCTGTCTTAGATCATGTTGATGGAACTGTTTGGCTGATTGCTAACGCTGTAAATTACGACGGGACAGATGAACGAGTTGATTTAGCTTATGAGGATGCCCTTAAAAGATTAGATTCAATGGAGGCCTCACTTTCTAACCCTCAGTCTCAAGGCAATTCAACATTTAACATGGAAGCCAAATTAGATTACAGTAATCGCACAAAAAGCTCTGATTATCAAGATTCTGTGAAAAGGGCAATCAATTACATTGAAGCAGGAGACGCATTTCAAATAGTTTTATCTCAAAGATTTGACATGAAAACTCAAGCAAGTGGTCTTGATATTTATAGAGTTTTAAGAGCAACAAATCCAAGTCCTTATATGTATTACCTAAATGTTCCAACAGAAGATCTAGCAAACACTGAATTTGAGATAGTTGGTTCTAGTCCAGAAGCCTTAGTGACCGTTAAAGATAGACAAGCCATGATGCACCCAATTGCTGGAACCAGAGCAAGATCTAGTGATTCAAAAATTGATGATGAATCTGCTATTGAACTACTTAATGATCCTAAGGAAAAAGCAGAACATCTTATGTTGGTAGATCTTGG
>SXYE01000015.1 GCA_005789325.1 Actinomycetota bacterium | reverse complement strand
TGAGCAATCATCAGGGTTTTCAACTGTCACGACTTGGCTCATTCCTTTTGGAGCTTTAGGTATTGTCACAGTTTTAGCTGATGTTGTATTTGGAATTGCTACATCAACGGCCTTTACAAATTTGTTAACTTTTTTATCTAATGCAGCAGATAATTCCAAACCATCAAGTTGCTCGTTAACTGAGCTAAGAATTGCTTTAGAAGTTAAGGCAACTGGAACATAATCACATTGTTGACCACTTTGACCACCAACTGCCCAATCACTACAAACTCTTAAGCCAGGATTTTTCGCCGCTTTTTTGCTAGCTGCTTCTTTGGCTAATTCATTTCCTGCCATGTTGGCAGCCCATTGATCTAGTAATGCCGCTCTTTCAGCTGGAGTGTAATCAAAAGTTTGATTACCAATTCCATAGCGCAGAGTTGCATATTGTGGATCAGATTCAAGTTGTGCTCTTATGGCAGATATTTTGCTTGAAGCTACAGCACTATCAATAGTGCGCGCAGCTAAAGGAATAGTTACACAAGTTCCTCCACCACCTGTTCCATTAAAAGTACTGGTGTAAGACCAAGTTTTGCAAACCTCTTGTCCTGGATTGGCGTTTGCTTCAGCTAAAGCTTGAGCTTCAGCATTTGCTCTTTGATCAGCAATACTTTGTTGTTCTTGGCGGTATTGAGTAATAACTTGAGAAATATCAAGTGTTCCACCAGAATTTACATAATTTTGAAAAACTTCTCCCCCAATTAAATTTGCTTGGTGATAAGTATCTGTATGACACGTTGTGAAATATCCGCCATCTAAAGTTGACTCACCATATTTGATGGGGTAATCAGCTGGACAAGAAACATCTCCATCGAATCTAAGATTTGCTTGGGCACTGGGTGCAACGATAAATGATAAAAATAAAGAAAAAATTAAAATCAAACTTCTTTTCATATTTTCCCCCTGTTGTTATTAGTTATAACACTAGGTGTGATGACTGACAATTAAATGTCCAAGTTTTTCTAGATCTCTGAGGGAAGCCCATCTGGTAGGTCTTTGATTACTTCTTTGGCCACACTAAAAGCCAAATTAGAGGAATATCCTTTGCGGGCCAATACCCCAACAATTTTTCGCAATTGAGTTTTAGCGTCATCTCGCTGCAAAGACCTTATTTTCTTGCAGGCTAGTGCAAATGCTGCTTGGAATTCTTGGTCATCACTTATTTGAGAAATTGCTTCCAGTGCCACATCATCAGAAACACCTTTGGCCCGTAATTGTTGACGAAGCGCATTTTTACCTAAACCTTTTCGTTCATGTTGGCTAGAAACATAATTTGAGGCTAGAGCTTGATCATTAATTAGGCCCACTTCTTCAAATCGATCCAGGGCAACATTTGCCACTTCATCAGAAATATCTTTATCTTTTAAATCCTTAGCTAACTCTTTACGGGTTCTGGGGGCATGGGAAAGTCTTCTTAACAAAACTTGTTTAGCAGCATCTGCTGCTTCGATTTCTTTATTTTTTTCTTCCATCACCGGCAATTGGGTAATGGTGGCATCAATTAGATTTAATTTAAGTTCACTTTTTGTGCGGCGCCGTTTTGAGGCGGCGCCGTCTTGGTCCAGCTGTACTACATCTCCCATTTAATTATTCGGCTGCTGCAATTGGCACAACATCAGCATCTGGCTTCTCAACAGTTTTGTCGAGAGCAAAAACTTCTTTGATGCGGCGTTCAATTTCGTTAGCCAAATCAGGGTTATCTCTTAAGAAGGTGCGAGCATTTTCTTTACCTTGACCTAATTGGTCACCCTCGTAGGTAAACCATGATCCGCTCTTCTTCACAATGTCATGCTCAACACCCATATCGATAAGGCTTCCCTCACGAGAAATTCCTTCACCGAAAATGATGTCGAATTCTGCTTGTTTGAACGGTGGAGCCATTTTGTTTTTCACAACTTTGACTCGGGTTCTATTTCCAACAGCGTCTGTGCCATCTTTTAGTGTTTCAATACGACGCACATCTAAACGAACTGATGAATAGAACTTCAACGCTTTTCCACCAGTTGTTGTTTCTGGAGAACCAAACATCACACCAATTTTTTCTCTTAATTGGTTGATAAAAATTGCAGTGGTGTTTGAGTTAGCTAATGCCCCAGTCATTTTTCTTAGAGCCTGGCTCATTAAACGAGCTTGTAGACCCATGTGACTGTCGCCCATTTCGCCTTCAATTTCAGCTCTTGGCACAAGTGCTGCCACTGAATCGATAACAACAATGGAAAGTGCGCCAGAGCGAACTAACATGTCAGCAATTTCTAATGCTTGTTCACCAGTATCTGGTTGGCTTACCAGCAATGCGTCAATATCAACGCCAAGTTTTTGGGCATAATCTGGATCGAGTGCATGTTCTGCATCTATGAATGCTGCAATTCCGCCAGCTCTTTGAGCACTAGCAATTGCGTGCAATGCAACTGTGGTTTTACCACTTGATTCTGGTCCGTAAATTTCTACGACGCGACCTCTTGGTAATCCACCAATACCTAAAGCGATATCAAGTGCGATTGAACCAGTCGGA
>SXYE01000073.1 GCA_005789325.1 Actinomycetota bacterium | reverse complement strand
TGGCTGGTGGTTATGCCTGCATCCTTGTTTGAATCGGAGTAGCCAAGCATTACTTCTTGCACGTTGTCGCGTAAAGAGACAAGAATTCGGTATGAAGGAGTAGATAGAAGAGTTTCTAGAATTTCGCCAGCATTTCTTAACTCATCAACAGTTTCTAGCAATGGCACAAAGTTAACTTTGGCCACTTTTGCTGGAAGATCTACTAAACCGTTTTCTTTTGCCAAGATAACTGCTGCCATCAAATCATCAGGACCTTTAGTCATGGAAATGATGTAGGTATCAATCACGTCATCTCCGTATTGCAACAAGGCTTGATTAATGGCACCAAAAGTTGAATAGGTACGAATTGCTTCAGCATCGGTAAGAGCACTAGGTGTTGTTCCAGCAACTGTGGCAGCAAGAGGTCGAGGAGAATCCAATTCTTGGGCAAGTAATGCAAAACGTTCTGACTTAGTTAATTGGGCATATGGTTTATTAATTATTTTTGCTCTGTCAATCAAGGGAGCAAGGGCATCATGGTGTTTATCAGAGTGCTCTCTAACGTCTAGTTTGGCAATTTGAAGTCCAATTGCAGCAGCTGTTCGAAGAGCTTTACCCAATACTCCTTGAGCAATTAGGCCACTTCTTTCATTGTTTAGAGCGATGAACAATTTGTTTAAGTCCTCAACGAATTCCTTTTCGCTGCCGTAATCAACTCCTGGAACATGACCTGCTTTGTTAGCAAATCGAATCCTGGTTTGCTCTAAGCGATGACTTATGGCAGAGATTTTTAAACGATAAGGTTCTTCAGCATTGATTCTTTTCATTCGAGAATCTAATCCACTTAAAACTGTCAGATCTTTTTCAACCGAATCCCATAATTGATCATCAGCTGGTGAAATACGATCTGAAATGGATAAATCATCTGCTAAACGTTTAAGAGTTAGTTGCAATACCCTAATCGCATGTCCTCTTTGTAAAGTTAAAACATTTGTTGTTACTTCAGGGGTAACAAATGGATTACCGTCTCTATCTCCACCTATCCATGATCCAAAAGTTAAAGGTGTATCAGTTGGTTTAAGTTTTTCTCCCACACCAAGTTCAAATGCGATGCGGTTTAGTTCTTGCAAAACTTCAGGTAAGGCTCCAGTTGCTGCATCATCTAAATAGTTCATGGCATTTCTTGCTTCGTCAAGAACTTCTGGTCGTTCTAACCTAAGTTCATCGGTTTGCCATAATAGATCAATGATTTCGGAAAACTGATCATCATTAACTGTAGTGAGTGAGGAGGTGGAATATTTCTCACTTAACAGTTCAGCAATTCTCTTTAGTTTCAATAACACGCTTCGACGAGAAGCTTCAGTGGGATGGGCAGTAAAAACTGGACGAACGTGAAGATTTTGAAACGCTTCCTCAATTACATCTTGTTTAATTCCTGCTTCTTTAATTCTGGTGGCAACTTGGGCTAACCAAGTTCCATTAGTGTTTCTTTCTTGCGCTCTGTCTTGAGATCTAAAAAACTGCTCGGTGATGTTTGCTAAATGAAAATAAACACTAAATGCTCGTGCCAGTTTGATGGCTGAATCTAAATCAATGTGGGCTAGTAATTGGGCAACCTCATTGGGTTTGTCTTTTGAGAGCAGTCTTATTTTTTCAACTAATTCAAATAATTGTGGACCCTCTTGTCTAGTTAAAGACTGACCTAAAAGGATTCCTAAACGATGAATCTCAGAGCGCATCAGCGCATCTGAATCCTGTCCACCATTAGTTGTCATGAGGCAATTCTATGCAGAGAATAATCTTTAAATAATCTTGACAAGGTTTACTTCCACAAACTCAAGTGATTATCGAAAAATTAATTAGCTTTGGGATCTTTGCCCGACAAAACATCAGCAGCATCGATGATGCGATAGGCATATCCCTGTTCGGCTAAGAATCTTTGGCGATGCGCAGCAAAGTCAGCATCAATGGTGTCTCTGGCTACAACAGCATAAAAACGTGCAGTTCTACCATCTGCTTTTGGTCTTAAAACTCGACCAAGTCTTTGTGCTTCTTCTTGTCTGGAACCAAAAGATCCAGAAACTTGAATAGCAACTCCTGCTTCTGGTAAATCAAGTGAAAAGTTTGCAACTTTACTTACTACTAATACTTTTAGATCTCCTGATCTAAATGCTTCGAAAAGTTTTTCACGTTCTTTAATTGGAGTTGAACCATCAACAACAGGTGCTCCTAAATGTTGACCAAGTTCTGCTAATTGATCTAAATATTGTCCAATAACTAAAACTCTGTCATCACTATGTTTTGCAACTAAAGTTTCCACCACAGTATTTTTAGATAAAGTAGTTGACGCAAGTCGATACTTATCTTCTCTTTCAGCAGTTGCATAAGTTAAGCGTTCATGTTCTGGAAGAGTAACTCTTACTTCCACGCAATCTGCTGGAGCAATCCAACCTTGATCAGCCATATCTTTCCAAGGTGCATCAAATCTTTTTGGACCAATAAGTGAAAACACATCATCTTCACGACCATCTTCACGAACCAAAGTTGCAGTTAAACCCAGGCGACGACGAGATTGAATGTCAGCTGTGAATCTAAAAACTGGTGCTGGAAGTAAATGAACTTCATCATAAATAATCAAGCCCCAATTTTTAGCGTCAAAAAGTTCAAGGTGTGCATAAACACCTTTTCTTTTAGTAGTTAAAACTTGGTAAGTAGCAATTGTTACTGGACGTATTTCTTTCTTGGAACCGGAATATTCACCGATTTCATCTTCAGTCAAAGTGGTTCGTTTTAATAACTCTGATCTCCATTGACGAGCAGAAACTGTGTTAGTAACCAAAATTAAAGTTGTTGTGGCAAGAGTTGCCATGGCACTTGCACCCACAATTGTTTTTCCAGCACCGCAAGGAAGAACTACAACACCAGATCCACCATGAACAAATGATTCAGAAGCAATTTGTTGGTAACCGCGAAGCTCCCACCCTTTTTGAACTAATTCAATTGCGTGAGCATCGCCATCAACATAACCTGCATAATCTTCAGCAGGCCAACCTAGTTTTAGTAGTTGTTGTTTAAGTTGTCCTCGTTCTGAGGGGTGAACCACAATGTTTTGGTCATCAATTCTTTGTCCAACTAGAGGCTGAATTCTTTTGCTACGAAGAATTTCTTCTAAAACTGGGAGATCTTCACAATGCAAAATCAATCCGTGAACAGGATCTTTCTTCAAACTTAAGCGACCATAACGGTCCATAAGTTCTGCCACATCAACAAGTAATCCGTGGGGAACTGCGTAGCGCGAATATTTAAGAAGTGTGTCAACCACACTTTCTGCATCTAATCCAGCAGCCCTGGCATTCCATAAACCAAGCGGTGTTATTCGATAAGTGTGAACGTGTTCTGGAGATCTTTCTAATTCAGCAAATGGAGCAATGGCACGCCTTGCTTCTGCTGATAACTCGTGATCAATTTCTAATAGAAGTGTTTTATCACTTTGGACAATCAATGGACCATCGGTCATTTACTTTTTGCCCTTTTCTGCTCCAGCTATGCGAGAGATTGCATAGTCACGAATTCTTGAATCTGTTAAATCAAAACCTGTTAACAAACCACCTTCAAATCTAATTGGTTCCACAATTCGATTTGAACTCATTCCGTGAGTATCAACGTAGGTAATTGTAATGCACACATCACCTGGTTTGCTTCCTGAAATTACTTTGTCAACAACTTCTCGGCATAATTCAGCAATTTTACTGGCTGGCGTTTTATTTGGAGCCGCTGCTGGAGTAACTGGTTTTGCTTTTGGATCTTCGCCAGCTCTTAACGCTTTAATTGCAGCATCAAGCAAAGCTGCATCCGGTGGAGCACCTTCAGGTGCTGGTCGTGGTCTAACTCTTGCAGGAGATCGTCTCTCATTTGGTGCAGGAACTGTGTCATCAATTGGTTCATCAATAGGTTTAATGTCACCAAGTTTTCTCACTAAATCATTAATTAAATATTCAAGAGGTTGGGGAACTTCTGTGGTGGTGTATTTGTTTAAGAATTCAAGAATTCTTTCTGCTGTATAACCACGTTCCATTGCTCTTTGCAATGAAGATTCAGTAAATCTAAATACTTGAGCTGCTCCACGTGATTCTTGATAAGCCATATGTCTTAACTCTGATGCAACTTCAGCAGCAGGAGGTCCTGGAATTACTGCAGTTAAATCTGCCTGTAATACAAAAGTTGCTATTGCATCTGGAAGAAGTGGTGCAATTGCAGAAACTAACATTTGATCTGGTTTAACTGCATATCCTTTTGGATCAGCAACAGCAGCTCTAGCGGCTGCAGTTCTTGCTTCTGGGGAAGGCATTGTGTAACGCATTTCTCCCAAAGCTCTACCAGTTGTGGCAAGAACACCTAAACCACGAATTCCAATTGTGTTTGCTTCACCCAAAATTGCTTTTACTAAAGTTTCAATTTCTTCTTTATTTTTTCTTGGTCTTAACCAAGTTACATATTCCACAACTGCTTCTGGATCTGGTTCAAAGCCAGGTTCAAGTGCAGCCAAGGCATCAAGCACTAATGATCTAATTTCTGGTGCAAGTGGTTTATCAACTTCGGGAGATAAAGCATTAATTCTTATTTCGCCAACTTTTCCAACTAAAGATGCAACTCTTGTGGTTGTTAACCAAGCTTCAGCTAAAATTGCCCAACGCTCCTCCACACTCTTTGTGCGCCACACATCAAATGCAGGTGTAGGTAACCAAACTTGTTCCTTGTCATCACCTGCGGCAAGGAGTCCTGCTGAAAAAGCAATTTCGGAAAGAAGTGCAGCAATATTTTCATCATCATTACAAATCTTTGCTGCAATAGTTAAATCTCTTTGTGCTAATCCACCATTTCGTAAAACTGCTGGAGGAGTTTCTCCCCAATTATCAAGTAGTTCTTCTACTAATTGCACAAATTGCAAACCAGCAGCACCTGCTGCTCTATCTACTTGTACAGGATCTCTTTGTGCTTTGGTTTTAATATTTTTGTTATTTGAAATGTCTTCAGGCAAATAACTTGGTGTTCTCATCACTAAAGCAATTTCTCTTGGCAAAGTTAAAGCATCGCGAGCTGTGGCAACCAAAACACCATGAGCCATTAAATATTCATGACCATTTTTTGCACTAGTAATTCCTGCATCACGATTTAATTTTGACAAAGTTATAACTGGGGGACCCCATAGTAATTCATTTAAAACTTCTTGCGTTCCTTTTGGCCCTTTACTTACTATTTCTTCAATTCTTTCTTGATTTGCAATGGCAGCTAAATCAGGTCTTTCATGTAAAAAGCAAGGACCAAAACCTGCAGGATGAGGAGCTACTACTTCTTTTAACACTGGAACAAAACGCATTCCGTTGTCATCGCCCCAAATAATTGCAAGCAAACGCAATTTTTCTAAAGCAGCACCAATTTTGTCATTATTGTTTAAAACTTTTTCTAAATCTTTTTTAGTAAATGGTTCATTAAGAACTGAAATTACTTCTGAGACTCCAACTGTCCAAGCATCCAATCGATCCAAGACTCGGGTGACTGATGAATTAGTAGCTGCTCTTGCAGCAAGTTTGGCAATGTCAGTTGGAACAGGATGAACTAAATCTGGGCGTTGAATCAACATCAAGCGCATTGAGTGATCATCTCTTTGGCGAAGTGCATCAACCAAAGTGCCTGGATCAAGTGCTTCAGGCTTGGTCGTTTTTTTCTCAGGTTTTGCTTTGCCCTCTTTAGGCTGGGCAGCAGTTTTTGGAGACATCCGGACAAGTTTACCGAAGTTGAATAGGTGGGGTTTTACTCAGCCCAACTCCAGCAGAGGTGTATACGCGGAGTAGGCAGGAAGAAATCGGATTCGCTACCCTAGAGGTTACGACTAAAACAGTCGCAAATTACTACTTATATAACTTGGGGTGAGTGCTCGTGCCAACTGGAAAAGTTAAATGGTACGACGTGGAAAAAGGTTTCGGTTTTCTAGAAACTGATGAAGGCGAAGATGTTTTCGTTCACGTAACAGCTTTACCTGATGGAGTTATTCCAAAACCAGGAACACGTGTTGAATTTGGCGTTGCCGAAGGTCGACGTGGCACACAGGCTTTGCAAGTAAAAATTTTAGAAGCTCCACCAAGTTTGGCAAAAGCAGGTCGAAAAGATACTGACGACATGGCTGCCACATTAGAAGATGTCATCAAATTACTTGATGGTGTTTCAAATCAATTACGTCGTGGACGTTATCCAGATGATTCATCTGCCACAAAAATTGCTGCAGTATTAAGAGCAGTTGCTAACGACCTCGACGCTTAAAAAGAAAGCCAAACATTAAATGGCTAATGCATTAGAAACAAAACTAAGCAATGCCAAGGATGTTGCTCGCAAATTTTTAGTTGAAGAAATTACCGAACAAAGAGTTGGAGAATATTTAGGTTTTTTTGTTGAAGGCGAAAATGTTGCCACACACAAATTTAAATGTGTTGATAAAGCTTATGTTGGTTGGAATTGGGCAGTAACACTTGCAATTGTTGATTCAGCAAGTGAAGTAACTGTTAGTGAAATTCTTTTATTACCTGGAGAAGGTGCAATTCTTGCTTCATCTTGGATTCCTTGGGAACAAAGAGTTGAACCAGGAGATATTGGTGTTGGCGATGTCTTACCAACTGCACCCGATGACACTCGTTTAGTTCCTGGTTACACAGGTGTTGATGATTTGTTTGAAGAGAAATTAACCCCAGAAGGTTGGGAAGTTGGTTTAGGAAGATTTCGAGTTCTATCTGTTCTAGGTAAAGATCAAACCGCAATACGTTGGTATGACGGTGATCGTGGACCGCGTGCTCCAATTGCAGAAGCTGTTACAGATAAATGTGTAACTTGTGGATTTTATGTTGCAATATCTGGTTCATTGGGAAGAAGTTTTGGAGTTTGCACAAATAAATTTGCAGCAGATGATGGAAAAGTAGTTTCAATTGATCATGGTTGTGGTGGTCATAGTGAAATTGTTGTTGACCTTCATTCAATTCCAACTGGTGGCATGGTTTTTGATGACGACAATTTAGACACAGCAGAATTAATTGATGAAGAAGTTGCCGAAGTTGAAGTAGCTGAAATTGATGAAGATGACGATGATGATGACACCGAGGTAGAAGATTTAGATTTATCCGCTGATGTTATCGATGAATCTGAATTAGAAGAAAGTGACGAAAATAACTAAAGACCTAGTCTTTTTCTTCTTCGCTTAATAATTCTTAATCCAATTAGACCTAATATAGTTCCCATAATTGTAATGCGAAGCCAAATTATTTGAGTTTGATCGTCAATAAAATCTGGTTGATAAATCAAAACAAAAGTGGCCAATGCAAACAGAACAGTACCTACATATAAAAGATTAATTCCATCTGTTTCGATAGGTTTTAAATCCTGAGGATCAATATTTATTTTCTTCACGCAAGACCTTTAAATGCTTTAACTATTTGTTCAGCGTGATCAACTGGATGTTTGGTGTAAATCCTTAACCATTCTGCAACGGTGTACCTACCTCTTTCAGAATGTGTTCCTTCTTTTTCTAAATCTGAAACACTTAGGCGATTTAAAACATCAGCAGTTGATGCCCTAACGGCCTTGTAAACTGCTAAAGAATTTTTTATATCTGAGGTTTGATAACCCAAACTTGGTGTTATTGCCCAATTGCCTTCGTCATATCCCATAATTGTCGGACTAGTTTTTTCTCCGAGCAAACTTCTTAATCTGGAGTATGAACTGGTTTCTGAATCAGCTAAGTGGTGAACCACCATACGAGCAGACCATCCCTCTGGTGCTCTTTTATCCAAGTCTGTTCCTTGGGATAATGCTTCTTCAACAGCATTTGTGGCAGAAATATATTTAGAAACAGCGGCCTTTAATTCAGTTTCATTCATATCGGTAAGCATAACTCTGACATAATAAAAAACATAATGAGATTCTTAATCAAGATTGCCGCTGTGGCATTAGCCGTGTGGGTGACCACAATGATTGTGCCTGGAATTCAAGTCTCAGCAGGACTGCGTAACTATTTAGTTATTGCACTAATTCTTGCCTTAATCAATGCCACCTTGGGAACGCTGTTGAAAATTCTCACTTTGCCGCTAGCTTTCTTATCTTTAGGGATTTCACTGCTGGTAGTAAATACTGCAATGCTTTTAATCACTGATCGATTGAGTGATTCCCTGACGATTACAGGTTTTTGGTCAGCCTTTTTCGGTGCAATTTTGATTTCAATTATTTCCAGCATGATCACTCAAATTACGACTAAAAAAGTCTAAATTCAAAAATTCTGGTGCCAGTGTGACTAATGATTTAGTCATGAATTACACTTAGAGATGTTGGAACAAAAGTTTCATCGTTCTCCCCGCCAAAACGTTTAATAAACGTTTACTTGCGAGTCTTGGCAGTAAATAGATCGAATCAGGATCTTTTCGAGACGCGCTAGTCGTCTCGAAAGTAGTTAACTTAATGTCATTTTTTGATTTAGGCGTAAACCCGTCTATTGTGAAAACCCTTTCCAAATCTGGGATCAATGATCCTTTTCCAATTCAAAAAGCAACCTTGCCTGATGCCATAAGTGGCAAAGATGTTTTAGGTCGTGGACAAACTGGTTCTGGTAAAACTCTGGCATTTGGTTTGGCTGTATTAACAAAATTGGCTAATCGAAAAGCAAAACCACATCATCCTTTAGCAATTATTTTGTCTCCTACTCGTGAATTAGCAATGCAAATTAACGATGTGATCGCACCGTTAGCTCAATCAGTGCAATTGAATTCTCGTTTAATTGCTGGTGGAATGCCTTATGGAAATCAAATTCAAGCTTTAAGACAAGGTGTGCCAATTTTAGTTGCAACACCTGGTCGTCTAATTGACTTAATGGAACAAAAGCATGTTTCATTATCTGAAACTGAAATCGTCGTTCTTGATGAAGCAGATCAAATGGCTGATATGGGATTTTTGCCAGCAATGAAAGAAATTCTAAATGCCTGCAGACCAAAGGGCCAAAGATTACTATTCTCAGCAACCTTAGATAGAGGTGTTGATGGATTAGTTAAGAAGTATCTGAACAATCCTGTGACTCACTCTGTTGATTCTGATAAAGCTTCAGTTTCAACGATGGAACATCATGTTTTAGTAATTCATCCAAACGACAAAGAAATTATCACCGCACAAATTGCTGCTCGAGAAGGAAAAACTATTTTGTTTGTTCGTACTCAACATGGTGCAGATAAATTAGCGCAAAAACTTGCTCATGCAGGAGTTCCAGTTGGAGCACTTCATGGTGGTAAATCACAATCTGTTCGCACCAGAACTTTGGCTGCATTTAAATCAGGGTTAACTCCTGCGTTAGTTGCCACAGATGTCGCTGCACGTGGAATTCACGTTGATGATGTTTCTTTAGTTGTTCATGTTGATCCACCACAAGATCCAAAAGATTATTTGCATCGC
>SXYE01000072.1 GCA_005789325.1 Actinomycetota bacterium | reverse complement strand
TTGATTTTATTGCGTCATGCCACTGCTGAAAAACGAGTTGAATGGGCTGACCGATATTCGAAAAATGTTCCACCAGATAGTTTTAGGCCATTAACTCCAAATGGAATCATGCAGTCTCATTTAATAGCCGATCTATTGAGTGCTTTTGGTGTGAACAAAATTGTTTCTTCAGATTCAATTAGATGCATATCAACAGTTTCTCCATATGCGGCTTCCAGAGAACTTTCACTAGAAGCTCACCAAATTTTGAGTGAACTTGGCTGGTCTGTTAATAGTCAACCTGGCATAAGACTTGTAAAAAAACTTGCTACTTTAGATGACTCAATTGTTATTTGTGGGCATAGACCTGCATTGCCAAGTCTTGCCCAAGCAATTGCTGAAGAATTAGGTTACGAAGAATTAGATGCCTCTCTTCCACCAGCGGGCTTGATTGTGATTCATAGAGAAATACGCAAGAACAGAATCACCATAAAAGACGTTGAAAAATTCGTTGTTGTTGATTAAAGAATTAATCTAAAGTAGCTGGATCAATTGTTGGAGTAGGTAGTACTTTTCCTATTATTTCAGCTGCTTTTAATCTGACACTTTCTGTTAGTGGAAAGTATCCAAAAGTTTCAAATTGTCCTTGATTATCAAGTCTTAACAAGAATCTCATAAACTTTCTTACACTTTGTTCTTCGTCATCTGCTGTACACATTCCCACATCAAAGAGAGATATTCCTTGCCAAGGAGCTGAAGTTGTTTCTTGTCCCGCATCTAATTGAGGTATAACATTTGGATCTAATTTGGCTTTCAGAACATCACCTTGTTCTTCGGCGATAAACTGCGATGCGGCAGATCCAAAGCTAGTTGTTTCAAACAAGACATCAACATCTTGAATTCTCAAATTTGAAAATGTAATTACATTGTCATAAATGATGTTTGAAGGTAACACAGCAAACGCACCTTCGGTAACAAGCAATTTTTCGACTAGTAGTGCGTAGTCATCAAAGGTTTCTGCCGCTTTCACCTCTGTAACGTTTTCACCAGTTTGCCTGCCGACCCATTCTAAATACGCAAGGTCACTTGCTGAGGGATTATTTATTCCAAACAAAGTGATTGGCTGGTCGATCAACTCAAAGTTTTCATTAGTCGCAGCAATCAGTGGATCATTTAAGTTAGTGATTTCTCCACTAATAATTGACTGCACAGCTTCGGGTGAAAAAACTAATCCGTCAAATCCTGAAACGAAATAAGCCAAAGTTGAAGTTTTGCTCATCACTGGTGTGATTACAGAAGCAGTCGAACACATTTCCGGTTCTTTTGCTGAATAGTCAGTAACAATTAGATTAGCTTCTGCGACTTCAGTTGTAGTTGTAACGTTAGATTCTGGACAATATGAAAGATATAAATCAATACTTGATTGAACTGCAATAGCGGCGACTTCAGATGAACCAACTTTAACTTCTCCAGATGCGCATTGAACTTCTTTCTCAGCAAACGAGGCTAAAACATCTGGTGGAATAGGAGGAGTACAAGACGCGATAGAAAATAAAGCAAAAATTGAGACTGAAAATATAGATACCTTTTTCTTAAATATCATTCTTTTTTTCTCGCCTCTCCTTTTCTAGTTCTACCGTATTACAAACCTTGAGCGGGTGGCTCCATTTAGGAACTACCCGCCCGAGGATTCAACTACTAGCTAGGGAACTAGTTAGAGAATTTTTCTACCTGAGTTTTTGCCAAGGCAAGAATCTTTCCAGTTAATGGCAGATATCCAATTTTGGAAGATTCTTTTGGACCACAAGTGTCAAGCAGGTACTTTGCATAGTCTTCTGTAGCTTTCGACTTTGCATCTGTTTGACCATTTGGACCAATTAGATAGGCGATTGCAACAATGTTGTATGCACCTTTAATCTTCTTGTTCCATTCCAAACCAACTAGTCCTGATGGTTGTACGTTGGCATTTTTGGCCAAGAATTTTGTGGCAGTTGCAGTTGAAGGAACCACATACTCACCAGCTGGATTCTTGATTGCAGCAAAGTTTTTTAAACCTTGTGCTCTAGCATCTGCGAAGTCAAAGTAACCAATTGAATTTGGTGTTCCTTTAACAGCAGCTGTAACTTGTTGATTACTTACGAAACCAAGTGAACCCGCAGGAGCACCAGTGCCGTTTGCTGATGTGAAGACACCATTTCGTTTCCATGGTGCAACTACGTTAGCAACCAAGTAACCTGAGAAGTTATCTGTTGTACCAGAGTTTGAACTGCGGTAAACAACAACGATACTTGCATCTGGCAATTTGGCGTTCTTATTTAGTTTCTGAATTTCTGGATCGTTCCACTTGGTAATTTTTCCGGAGAAAATTCCACCAAGAGTTGGATTATCAAGTCTTAGTGAAGTTACACCTTTTAAGTTGTATCCAACTACAATTGGACCAGCAGTAATTGGTGCAAAATTAAATCCACCAGGACGACCTGAGAATTCAGTTTTGCTGTAAGCAGCTTCTGATCCACCAAAGTCATAGTTTCCTACGGCAAATTGGTTACGACCAGTTCCTGAAGCGTTTGAAATGTAAGCAACTGTATGTGTTGAATATTTAGCAGCACATGTTGCTTGGAAAGTTCCCATAAATGAGGAACCTCCACCGGTGATGCTTTCTGCTGAGGCAGAAACTGCTCCAACAACTGTCATGCCTGTAGCAATTGTTATTGCCATTAGGCCACGTTTAATACGGGACATTAATTTCTCCTGTTCATGAGGCTTATCCTCATGTAGAAGAATCTATTTACCTTGGGTTAACGAGCGAGTTCTCTTTAGCGAACTAACACTGACAAGTAAGTGAACATTAGGCAAACTAATTTCACTTACTTAACAGTGATTTAACCAAAGAGTCCGTTGACGTAATCGTTGGTTCGAGAATCTTTTGGCTTTTTAAAGATCTCTTCTGTTTTAGCGTTTTCTACTACCTGAGCTGGAGCGCCATCTTCACTCAAGAAGAAGGCTGTGTAATCAGATACTCGTTGAGCTTGAGCCATGTTGTGGGTAACAATAACCACGGTCATATCACTACTGATTTCTCGAATTGTGTCTTCAATTCTTCTTGTTGATCCTGGATCAAGTGCTGAACAAGGTTCATCCATTAGTAACACTTTTGGACTTACCGCTAATGATCGAGCGATACAAAGTCTTTGCTGTTGACCACCAGATAAAGATGATGCTGAAGCATCCAAGCGATCTTTTACCTCATTCCACAAACTTGCTCTTTCCAAACAAGTTCTGACAATTTCTTCAGAATTTTCATAAGTCATTTGCGCAAGTTTTAACCCTGATAAAACGTTGTCTCTAATGCTCATAGTTGGAAATGGGTTTGGTTTTTGAAATACCATTCCTACTTTGGTGCGAATATTTACTGGATCTACAGCTGCATCATAAATATCTTGTCCGTCATAGAGAACTCTTCCAGCAAGTGCTGCACCTGGAATGAATTCGTGCATACGATTTAGCACACGAATAAATGTTGATTTTCCACAACCTGAAGGTCCAATTAAAGCTGTTACAGAGTTTTCTGGGAAGGCTAAATTAACTTTTTCAAGAATTAATCTTTTACCAAACCACACATGCAAGTTTTGAGTTTCGAGGTGAACATTTGCGTCCCCTGGTTTATTTGGGTGGACATCCTGAGGAGAACTAGGCACGCGAACATTTTTTATGTTCACTGTTTCCTCCTCCAACTTTACGGTTTCTGTCTTATTCATGCTATCTACCCTTTCTTGGTTGATCTTTCAACGATTCGAGCAATTGCGAACAAAATTGCAACAGTGGTTAGCAGTACGAAGGCTGCACCCCAGGAACGATTAATTGCAGTTGGGTAACCAGAACCAAGGAATTGGAAAATGTATACCGGGATTGTGGACACCGCATCAACAAATGGGTTCAGGTTAGTTCCGTTGGTATTTGATGTAGTTAGTAGCAGTGGTGCGGTTTCACCAATTACTCTTGCTACACCCAAAATCACAGCAGTTAAGATTCCAGTTCTAGCAGTTGGTAAAACAATTTTCATGATTACTCGAGCTCTACTGGAACCAAGAGCGATAGCTGCATCTCTTAATTCTTTTGGTACAAGTTTCAAAACTTCTTCAGAAGTTCTTGCCACAGTTGGTAACATCAAAATTGAATATGCAAGGCCACCAGTTAAAGCAGAAAATCCTGAAACATCTGTCAAGATAAATGCTGCCAAAATAAATAGTCCTGCAACAATTGATGGCACACCACTCATTGCTTGAACCATGAACCTGACAAAACCAGCCAATCTACCTTTCATGTCAGTTATATAAATTGCGCTAGCAATTCCTAGTGGAACCGAAATAATCATTCCGATAGCTACCACCATTAAAGTTCCAAGCAGTGCATGTCCAACACCGCCGTAATCTAATTCGGTTGTAGGACTTATGTAAGTGTTGTTTTGAGTGAGAAAACTTAAACTAATTGCTGGTAACCCTCTTGAAAAGACAGAGAATAATACTGAACCCATAAGGGCAATCACAAATGAAAAAGCAACTAAGGAAAGTACCGACAAAACTGCATCCCCAACACGCTTTTTACTTATTCCCCAAATTGTTGCAAAAATTGCCACCAAAATTTGAACGGGTAAGAAAATTACTATAAATAACAGTGCTCCTGGAAGATCTGTTAAGAAAAAGCTTAAAGCAAAAATTGAAATAGGTAGAACCACAATTATTGAATTAGTAATCGAGGTCGATGGATTAACTTTCCTCCATGGGTATTGGGGTTCTGTAAAGACTTCTTCAGACGGTTTTTCTTGAAGTATTGTCATACCAACCTCTCTCTTGCACTTCGAGCCACAATCCAGTTAGCAATTAAATTCACAACTAATGTCAATAAGAACAAAACAAGTCCGGCACCAAGTAGTGCTTGAATTTCTTCTGGTGTTGCCTCACCAAATTTCGCAATAATCATAGAAGCAACAGATCCACCTTCTGGATCTAGAATTCGGTAATAGTTAACTCTTTCGAAAATTAAATTCAAAACGAAATAAATTGCCACAGTTTCACCTAATGCTCGACCAAGTCCAAGCATTACTCCACCAACAATTCCACCTCTGGCATGAGGAAGTGCAACCATGCGAACTGTTCCCCAAAGTGATCCACCTAGACCACGAGCTGCATCTAATAAATCTTGTGGAGTTTGCGCTAAAACTTCTCGCGCAACAACTGTGATAATTGGAACAATCATGATTCCTAAAACCCAGGCTGTAATAAATGGTGAACGGGTAAATTGATCTTGGTTGTTAACAAATATAGGAATTGAACCTAAGTATTGGTGAATTAATCTTGCCCAACCTTCGGCCACTGGTGTAAATACTAAGAATCCCCAAATACCAATAATTCCACTAGGAATTGCTGCCAAAACGTCAACAACAATAGTCAATGCTCGAGCAATTTTCTTAGGAGCAATAAAAACAATAAATATCGCGAGCAAAACAGAGATTGGCACTGCAAAAATTATTGCTAATAATGCGTTTAAGAAAGATCCATAAAGCATTGGCCATATCTGGAAAACCTGTTGACTTGGATCATCGAGTCCACCAATCCAAGTTGAACCAGTTATGAAAGATAATCCTTCTTTTCGTAACGCTGGCCATGATGAAGTTGCTAAATAAAAAAGTATTGCCACCAAAATAAATAATGATGATAATGCTGCTACAACTACTGAACCTGAAAAAGCTTTATCAGATCTAGTTCTACTTTTTTCACGACCGAAATATCGGGGAGTAGGTGATTCCTTTAGGTGATCAGACCCGTCTGAATCCATGACTTTAGTAGTTGTGGCCACACGAGAAGTTTGCTAAATCAATGGGCATCTTTGCCGACAGGAAGATTTATTGGGGAAGAACTCTAGGTTAACAATTGGTGAACGACGAGTCACCTTGAAACTTATGTGACTGGTGGGCTTTAAATCGGTCCCAACTAGGATTGAGCGCATGTCTTTGAACGCAAAAACAACGCTTAGGTCAAAGGCACTAATTGGCTATAGCTTCATGAGTCTGGGCCTGTTTTTCTTCGCTGTAAACGGACCAGTAGCAAAATTAGCCTTGATAAATGGTTTGGAATCAGCACAGCTCTCTGCTTTTCGAATTGAAGGCGCATTCTTTTTTCTCTTAATCGCATCACTTTTATTTGCTAGAAAAAAACTCAAAGTCACCAAAAAAGAAATACTGCCTCTTATTGGTTACGGATTTTTTGGTGTGGCTATGACTCAATTTTTATATTTTGTTGCGATACGAAGAATTGAAGTTGGAGTTGCTTTAATTATTGAATACACCGCACCAATTCTTGTTGCTCTATATGTTCGATTTGTGATGAAAAAAGAAGTGAGCGCTCGTGTTTGGCTTTCACTTTTATTAGCGCTGATTGGATTATCACTAATTACTCAAATTTGGACCGGTTCAAAGCTTGATCCTTTTGGTGTACTTTGCGCATTTGGTGCAGCAATTGCATTAGCAATTTATTTTATTGGTGGTGAACCACTTGCTTCAAAAAGAGATCCAATTTCATTAACAACGCTTTCTATGGGTGTTGGAGCAATTTTCTGGATGATTGTGCAACCTTGGTGGACTCTCCCGTGGTCTAAATTAAATGATCAAGTGGCTTTACCACACAACCTTGGAAGCGTTTCGTTAGGACTATTAGTCACTTACATAATTATTTTTGGAACAGTGACACCATTTTGGTTGTATTTCATCGCTTTCAAATTTCTTGATTCTAAGAAAGCTGCAATTTTTGGTTTACTTGAACCGGTTGGTGCTTCGGTAGTTGCGCTGTTCTTACTTGGTGAAACCTTTATTGGAATTCAAATCCTGGGCGGATTACTAGTTCTTATTGGTGTTATTTTTGCTGAAACAGCCCGCAAATAAGATTTATTGCCCTAAAATGTTGTCATGAATAACTACGGGGAGTTAAGAATCAGGCAGGTGATGCTTGCTGGTGGATCAATATTTATTGCTTCAGCAATTGCCCTAATTGCACGACCGGATCTTTTTGGTGAATTTATTGGCATAACTGGTGTTGATGCTTATTGGAGTTTAAGAATGACAGGAATTGTGTTGATTCCGCTTGGTTATTTAATGATTGTAGTTAGATCAGTGGCATCTAATTCTGTAGTAAAAAGCTTTGCTTACTTGATGTCAATAGTTTCTTTAAGTCTTGGCATTGTAACCTTACTTGCACCAGGACAGGCAAATATTGGGCGCATAATTTATGCAATTATTGGATTTTTATTTTCAACACTTTATGTTGTAGCAATAGCTCTAGGAAGAAATAAAAATTAGCTTTTTAGGTGTGTTTCAAAAAATCTAATTGTTTCTTTCATTGAGTCTTCCCATCGTGGACTAAATGCATGTCCTTCACCTTCATATTGAATAAATTCCACTTGTTTGCCCGCGTCTTGAAGAGCCTTTGTTGCGGCCTCTGACCATGCGATGTCACAGGTGTCATCTGCTGTGCCATGCAAAATCAATAAAGGTTCGGTTGCTTTATCAAAGTAATTAATTGCTGAAACACCTTTCCAGAATTCTGGGTTTTCATCAGGTAACCCAAATCTTTTATCAATTTCTTTAGCAATATCAAAATTCATTCGTGTCCAACGGTTGTAGTTGTCTACCACGTTTGCGCTAACTGGAGCAAAAGCAACGTATGCATCAAACACTCCAGGCTTAACTACCATTGAATTAAAAGCAATTCCACCACCCATTGATCTTCCTAGCAAACCAATTCTTTCTTTATCAACAAATGTAAATTCTGAATTCTTTAAAGCAAGTGCTGCATTTACTACATCTTCTGTGTAACCCAATCTAAAGTTAATGTCATTTTCAGGATCATCATCAGACTCTGCGTGATTTCTATAATCTGTGTGCAGGACTACATAACCTCTTTCAGCTAAATACTTTTGTTCACGAGCAAGTCCCCGCCCAGTCGTGTAAATTGCAGGATCGATATATCCATGAGCTAAAACTAATGTTGGAAACGGTCCTTCACCTTTGGGAACATTCATGATTCCAGAAATTGTTAATTCACCTGATTTGTATTTAACAAAATAACGAGTGAACTTACTATTTTCTCCTAAAACTTTTTCAAGCTTTAAATCTCTTCCAACAAATTCTTTTTGACTCAATGCCATTAAAGAAACAGGATTAATGGTTTCTGCTGCTGTGGGACTTTCTGTGACAGAGGGTGTATAAGTTGATTCATCTGACGTTTCTGATGCGCATGCTGATAGAAAAACGAGTGAAATCATTGAAACAAGGACTAGTATTTTCCTCATGTTGAAGTACTCCCGTCAGGCATTTGGGCTTAATGCCATTTTGGCATGGATTGGTGTTACCGGCTCATTGGCAGTGGATGCCACCGGAGTTGTGATCGTTCCACAATTTGGGCCAACATATTTTGGTGGCCATGCTGATGGATTAGCAGGTTCAATTCCTCGAGTAGTCGATAATTTAAGTTATTTCACAATTTGGAGCAATATTTTAGTTGGTATCACAATGTATCTGCTTTATAAAAATCAAAACAGAGATTCTTTTTGGTTTAAAGTATTTCGACTTTCAAGTTTAATGATGATTACGGTAACAATGCTGGTTTATATCTTAATTTTGGCTAAGGATGCCAATCCTCAAAGCTGGAACATCTACACAAATTTATTTCTTCATTACATAACTCCACCGGTTACAATTCTGGTTTGGATGATTTTTGGTCCTAGAGGTTGGATTAATTGGAAAATTATTTTAAGTTCTCTTTTAATTCCTATTAGCTACATTTTCTACACATTTGCACGAGGTGCAGTTATAAATAAATATCCTTATGGATTTATTAATGTCG
The DNA here is from genome assembly GCA_005789325.1 of Actinomycetota bacterium. Classification (GTDB taxonomy): domain Bacteria; phylum Actinomycetota; class Actinomycetes; order S36-B12; family UBA5976; genus ATZT02. The sequence goes on along the minus strand of SXYE01000072.1, from coordinate 771 downwards.
CAGAACTTGGTTATGTTGGTGCTCTTGTTGGAACTGGTCTTGTTCTAGTTCTTGGAATGTTCTTATTTTTGGTTTACTTCATTATCGACAAGTTAATTTCTTTAGCGAAATAGCATTATTCGCAAAACCCACCATCGCAACATGGTTGGATGTAGAAACATTTAGGGCACATATCTTTTCCCCCGCGTCGTTCTAGATCGCATTTTTCACAAGCAGGACATGGTCCGGGTGCGCCCATCATGATTACTATTACACTTAATATTGAGTAGTTTTTCCAGATGAAACGCACTTAAATTTTAAGGAGTTTTAAATGTCTGATAACAAGGTCACAATGTATGGCGCTGAATGGTGTGGAGATTGCCGTAGATCCAAAAAATTTTTAGATTCTAATCAAGTTAATTACACCTACGTTGATATTGAACACGATGAGGTAGGAAAAGATAAGGCGATTGAAATCAGTGGCAAGAAATCAATTCCAGTTATTGCATTTTCTGACGGAACACACATGGTTGAACCATCTGATAATGATCTCAAAAAGAAGCTAGAAGAACTTTCAGTTCTTTAAGCAGGATAAGGGCAATGTCTGCAATTGTTTTTGCAGCAAAACCCTTTAGCCTTTAAAAACGGTTCTGTCATAACTGAAAAACCTGTTTTTGGATCTTTATATTCAGTTAAACCTACACTAACCGCTGCGTCATGGGCAGCCATGATTTTTTCATACATTGGATCTGTTTGGTCAAATTTTGTGGGCATGAATTTATTATTTCCTAT
>SXYE01000071.1 GCA_005789325.1 Actinomycetota bacterium | reverse complement strand
CCTGTTGCTTACGAGAATTTACTTGACCATGTGCCTTGGTCTGTGAAAAGACTTAAATACTCTCCCTCAGCCATGGTCTTATTGGCAGGAAGTAAAAAGAAATATCCAGGTATTGCTCACCACAACATCCATTTTGGTAAAGACTGGAAGGGTGTATTTGATGACTTAATTGGGAAACGTCAATTTATGAAAGACCCAAGTTTGTTGGTCACAAATTCAACACTTTCCGATCCAGATTTAGCACCAAAAGGTAAAGAAATTTATTACGTATTGTTTCCAACTCCGAATACTGGTTCAGATATTGATTGGGTTAAAGAAACTCCTAGATACCGAGATGAAATGGTAAGAGTTTTAGAAGAACGAGGCTACGAAGGCTTCGGAGAAAACATTGAAGTTGAACACGTAACAGGTCCACTGGAATGGGAACAACAAGGAATGAAAAATGGTGCCCCATTTGCTGCAGCGCATACTTTCTTACAAACTGGGCCATTTAGACCAGGAAACATGTGGGGTGAAAATGTTGTTTTCGCAGGATCAGGAACCCAACCTGGTGTAGGTGTACCGATGGTTTTGATTAGTGGACGCCTTGCTGCTGAAAGAATTTTAGGAAAAGATAAAAATTACAATTCCAGGGCCAATAGAAAATATTAAAAGTGTCAAAACGTGAATTAATTGCTTCAGGAATAACTGATCCTGAGATGCAGGAATCATATGAAAGATGTCGAAAACTTAATTCAAAACATGGAAAAACTTACTATTTAGCCACACTTTTATTACCACCAGGAAAAAGACCTTATGTTCATGCACTTTATGGTTTTGCACGCTACGCAGATGAAATTGTTGATGATTTATCAAGCACATTAACTGATCAAGAAAAATCTGATTGGTTAGTTAATTGGGGTAATGATTTCCTGAGAGATTTAAAACGTGGCAAATCTGATGATCCAATTTGTAAGGCTGTAGTTGACACAGTTAATAGATGGGAAATACCTGCCGATTTATTTGAAGCCTTTCTTCATTCCATGCGAATGGATTTAACTATTACGCAATATCAAACTTTTAAAGATCTGCACGAATATGTTTATGGTTCTGCTGCAGTAATTGGATTACAAATGGTGCCAATTCTGGAACCAACTTCTCAAATAGCTTATGAAAGAGCCCAAGATTTAGGAATTGCATTTCAATTAGCTAACTTTGTTCGAGATGTATCAGAGGATTTAACTCGAGGAAGAATTTATCTACCAATGGAAGAGTTGGCCACATTTGGTGTTGATAGAGCCTATTTGGAAAAAAGGATTGCAGATGAAAACGTCAAGGATGCTTTAAAGTTTCAAATTCAAAGAGTTAAACAATTAGAAGAAAAATCAAGATCTGGTATTGAATTTCTACACCCCTCATCTAGACCTTGCATTGAAGCAGCAAGAATTCTTTATTGCGGAATTGTTTATGCTGTAGAAGAAATTGATTACGAAGTATTTAAGAAACGTGCCAAAGTTTCAATGACACAAAGACTAAAAGTTGCACTGCCAGCTTGGCGCCAAGGAGTTAAAGCCCGAAAAGAATTTGGTCAAGGCCACATTCAAGGAATAGCTAAAGTTATTTAAATTATTTTTTAGTTCCGTACCAATGTCCTTTTGGCCACCATCTTGGTGGTGGTCCAGAAATTGGTAACTTTTGAATATTTCTTCTGCCCAACCAAATCCAAATTGAAACTGTAAACAAAATCATCGAAAAACCAAAAAACACATCTTCAACTGGTGCGTAAAATAATCTGCCATCACCAATTAGTGGTGGAGTCTTAGTTGTGTAGTCTCCCCCAATAATTGCAAAATCGTTATACCTAACAATTAAGAACCTAGTTAGAACTCCGTTGGTTATAAATTGAAAGAATAATACGATTGAATAACTTAACCAAAACATTCTCAGTTTTAAGACTTTTGTTTTCAAGATATAAAAATCAGTGACAAATGCCAGCAGGCAATAAATGATTCCTATTTGGATGTAGGTCATTTTTCATCACCAGCTTTTTCTTGCTTTATTGATCTAACAGCTTCAAAAGATAAGAGTGCTGCAATTGGAACCACAATGAAAAAGAGTAATTCTTCTATGGGTAAAAATCCGATAAGAATTACTCCTGTTGTCTTTGTTGGATCAAAAAACCAATGATTATTAATGATTGCGTAGTAGTCCCAAATAATATACAAAGTAACAACTGGAATAAGAGTAAGAATCAATCTCTTGATTTTTCTTAGCACTCGGGCTTGTAACACAATTTCAAGCCAAACTGTTCCAAATAAGATAAAAACCAATACGCCAATGTAGGAAAACTTAGTCAACTTATGCACCCTTTAATACAACCACGGAGCCCATCCTCGAACGATCCATCCGTTATAGGCAACTAAGTCTTGGTCGCGACAACTTGCCTTTTCAGGCTTGGAAGCAAACTGTTTACCGCCGTAAGTTTTCCAGAATGCCGCACTCATTTGCCATCTGCCGCGATATTTTCCAGTTCGGTTTACAGCCTTGCAGTTTCTATGGGACTCTTTCATGGAAATGTAGCGAGTAAAAGCACTAGCTCGCCAAACTTCAAAAGGAATTAGCTCTCGAGCGCCTCGATAGAGTTTCGCATCTTTCGATAGGGTTATGTCACCTTTAAACCTGGCGACAACTTTCTTCTTACTTCTAGACAACTTAACAACTTTAGTTTTCTTACTTCTATCAATTGTGGCATTGGCAGTTTCGGCAACAACTGCTGCTAACGCTGGATCAACTGCAACTGGTTGGGCAGCAACTTGCTCTGCAATCTTTTCGTCTTCTCTTTGTTCTTCAAGTGCTTCAAATATTTTTCTCCAGCCAATTTTTCCTAAAGATTTGCCATCATCTGAATCACCTAAATCTTTATAGAACGCAGAAATTGCTTTAGTAGTGGATGGTCCATATTTTCCATTTGCTGTGGTTATCTCATAGCCAAGTTCAATCAAAGCTTCCTGCACTTTTTTTACACTTGAATTTTTTACACCTGCTGTTAATTTGTCTTTACCTGGGTAACCAGGAACTTCCATAGCAATGGCAAGAGATTTAGGTGTGGCTTCTGCAGTAGAAACTAGGTGGGTTGAAATCAATGCGACCAAGACCCCGATTAGTAAATAACGGGAAGGGCGGCGTGTTAACGTCGTCATCCTTTGAGGCTACAACACTTACCTGAATTAGGTGAATCGTATTAGTGCCAGTTGTGAATACCTTCGTGTGTTAATAATGCTCTCTTGAGGGAAATTCCAAACCCATAATTACCAATAGCCCCACCAGTTTTAATTACACGGTGACATGGCACAAATGGTGCAATGAGATTTTTCCCACACGCTGATCCTGCAGCACGAACGGCCTTGATATTTCCAGCATTTTTTGCCAATTGTGCATATGTGATTACTTTGCCACCTTTAATTTTTCTTAAAGCGTTCCAACATTTCTGATTGAATTCACTTCCCTGCTGCAGCACGTTTAATTCTGAGAAAGCATCCAGATCTCCATCAATCCAGTCGCGCACAATGTTTGTTACACCTAGTAATTTTGAGTCTTTTTTAAAATCAAATTCCAAATACTTTTGGGGCAATTGCTTAATCAATTTTGTTAAAGGTTTGAATCCTGCACCGATCACAATTGGTTTATTTGTGACATCAACTACGGTGGCAATTTTTCCCCATGGTGTTGGGATTTCGTGAGTTAACAACTTCATTTAGGGCTGGGTTCCAGTTGAATCAATTTGTTCAGGAAATGGTTCAGGTAAGTCATAACCAGTGATGATGGTGGCAAATTCGTCTGCTTCAAAAGCAGGATAAGGAGTAAGTTTTTGAATACCAGCAACTTGTGCCAGCTTTGTGGCAGCTTCTAAAGCTTCAGGTTTATAGAGCAATTCACTGGTAGCAATGTTTCTTTTTTTGTAGTTATCAATTTTTGTCACAAAAACACCGAAGGTTTCTAATCTTGAGGCAAGTCTTGTACCCAGACCTTCTCTATTGGTTCCGTTCAAAATTGTGACAACCATTTTGTCGATTGTGACTATTCCATCATCTGCTGATGCGCTGGGTTTGGGATTCAAAATTGAGTCAATACGGTTTGCTCGATAATTAGACAATGCAGCACTAGAAATCACACTTACGATTAATAAAGCAATAACTGAGCCAAGAATGATTTGGGTGCTTTTCTTCATCTGGCTTTCAAACCTACTTAACTTTTGTTATTTGGCAAGCATTTCTGCTACCTGGAATGCTAATTCCAAGGCCTGAACTCTGTTTAACCTTGGGTCACAAGCTGTTTCGTATCTCATTGGCAGGTCTTTTTCCATAACCCCAGAAATTCCACCAATACATTCAGTTACGTCATCTCCAGTTAATTCAATATGCATTCCCCCTGGATGGGTGCCAAGTTGGCGATGAACTGCAAAGAAATCTTTAATTTCACTTAAAACATCACTGAACTCACGAGTTTTAAGACCAGACTCTGCTTCTCTAGTGTTTCCATGCATTGGATCACATACCCAAATAACCGGATGACCAGATTTTTCAACAGCTTGAATTATCGGAGGTAATTTCTCCAAAACATTTCCAGCACCCATGCGACTAATTAAAGTTAATCTGCCTGGGTTTTTGTCTGGATCTAATTTCTGAACCATTTTCACAACATCTTGTGGATCAGCTTTTGGTCCAACTTTGCAACCAATTGGATTTTGAATTGAAGACATGAACTCAGCATGTGCACCATTTGGTTCACGTGTTCGTTCTCCCATCCATAAGAAATGGGCAGATGTGTCATAGGTTCTACCAGTTACATAATCAGTTCTAGACATTGCTTTTTCGTAATCTAGTAATAAAGCTTCATGGGCTGTGAAGAATTCAACTGATCTAAATTCAACAGGATCAGCTCCACATGCGTGCATAAAAGCTAATGCTCGATCAATATCTTTTGCTAGTTGATCATATTTTTTACCAGAATCAGAATTAGCAACGAAATCTCTATTCCAAGCATGAACCATTCTTAAATCAGCTGAACCATCTTGGGAAAAAGATCTAATCAAGTTCAAAGTCGCATTTGATGACTTGTAAGCACGAATTAATCTTTGTGGATCAGGTCTTCT
>SXYE01000014.1 GCA_005789325.1 Actinomycetota bacterium | reverse complement strand
TTTTATGTGTTTCGCATTATGAAACAGCACTTCTTAATTCTTAACGATAAACCTATGCTCATGTAAAAGGGGCAGGCACGTCAAGTGCCTGCCCCAAGTTGTTCTTAATTACTTATCCCAACCAGGCTTTCACCTTGTCAGGGTTTGCATCAATCCACTTTTGCGCGGCTGCTGCAGGATCCATGCCACCTTCAATATCAGCGGCAACTCCGTTTTGGTCTTCGTTAGTCCATTGGAAGTTTTGTAGCAATGTTGCAAATGGTGATCCAGAATCCATTAATCTCTTTGAAGCTAATTTAATTAATGGTGTTGCTGGATAATCTGTTAAACCACTTGCTTGCGCTGCATCTGTCCAGTCGTTAGCAGGAAAATTAATTCTTGCTAATTCGACTTGAGCATTGAAATATTGTGGTGTGTACCAATATCCCAAAACTGCTTTCTTATTTTTTTGTCCATCAGTGAAAGCATCAATCAAAGCTGCTTCTGAACCAGTGTTAATTGCTTTGAAGTTCAGTTTGTTTGCTTCAATCATTTTTTCACCGATTGTGGTGTATCCCGGAGGACCTTCTAACCAAGCACCTTTTCCATCTGAATCTGGAGTCTTAAACAAATCAGCATATTTATTTAAGTTTGCAGAATCAGTGATGTCTGGATATTCGTCAGCCATCCATTTTGGTACATACATACCAATTAAGCCTTCTTGACCGTTAGGACCAAGTTCAACTACTGAACCGCGATCAACCCATTCTTGCCAACGTCCACCGCCCCAGTCTTCAACCACTACGTCGACTGATCCAGCTTACATTGCATCATAGGTTACGCCAGCTTCAGCTAATTCAACTTGATTAACTGTGCAACCAAATTCTTTCTTTGCAATTTCAGTTAGCACGTTTGCAGTTGCCGTGTAGCCAACCCATGCGTGCATTGCGATTCCAACTTCACCGCATTCTGCTGTTGCTGCAGTGTCTTCTGTAGTTGTTGCTGCTTGATCAACACCTGATCCAGAACATGCTGCAAGAAGCAGACCTAAAGTTACAAACAGTGAAGCAGTCGCGGCGCGACCTCTTAACTTTTGTGTCATTTATTTCTCTCCTTCTATAGAGAACTACCTTGATGGTAATGCATTTAAGTAACCTTTTGAAATGATTACTTAAAATCGTTGGCTATTCGTTATCAATTGCCGTACTTTCGGGCGCTGGCATGAGCAATTCGGTCAATCATCACGCCTAGAAGCAGGATGGAAAACCCAGCCACGAGCCCTTTTCCTTGTAATTCAGGTTTTGACCCACCAACGATTACTAGGTATCCCAATCCACCAGAACCAACGAATCCACCAATTACTACTACAGCAAGCACAAATATCAAACCTTGATTAGTTGCAAGTAACAAAGCTTTTTTTGCAGCAGGCAGTTGTACTTTTGTTATTAATTGCCAAGCATTAGATCCAGCCGCCGTTGCAGCTTCAATCATTGTTGTTGAGACACCTTTAATACCTTCACCTACAATTTTTACAACCACAGGTATTGAATAAACAATTCCAGTGACAATTGCGGTAAATCTTGAAGGACCAAATAAACCAAGAATTGGAACTAAATAAACAAATGCAGGTAAAGTTTGTCCGGCGTCCAGAAAAGGTCTAAGAACTTTGTCAGCTTTTTCACTTCGACCAATCCATACCCCTAGAATTACTCCTAGAACCATTGTGAGCATCGTTGCAACAAGTGTTTGAGTAAGAGTTACCATCGTTTCATACCACAGACCACATGCAACAATAAGTAACATTAAGCCAATTGCTAATAGTGTTACTTTTTTCCCACCGAGCACATAAGCAATCAATGTAATCATGGTAATTGTGATAAACCAAGGTGAATCAGCTAATAAAGTTTGAATTGAATTTAGGACATAATTTGAGATAAAATCTTTAAAACTAACGGTAATAAATCTTAAATTATCCGTGGTCCAATCAGTCACTGTATTTGTTCTACTAGCTACTATTTCTGAAATATCTAATTGTTTAGGCCAAATTGCTGCCCATAAAACATTTCGGGATAGCCAAATACAAACTATGGCAAAAATTCCCATGCCGGCGATAGAAATTCTTCTTTGTTGTATTTCTTTCTTGGATGGGGGAACGAATGTTTGCTTTGTTTTTGCAGCTGCACTAGTGCTTCGATCCAGCATGATTGCAATGAATACAACGGCAAGGCCAGCAACAAAGCCATCACCAACATTTCTAATAGTCAGTGCATTAACTATGGGACCACCCAGGCCAGGAGACGCAATCAATGCAGCAATAACAACAAATGAGAGTGCAGCCATTACGGTTTGGTTTATTCCCAGCACAATCATTTGCTTACTCATTGGTAATTGAACTTTTGTTAAAGTCTGCTTTCCCGTTGCTCCCATTGAAATAGAGGCTTCAATAGGAGAAATATTCAAACTTCTAATTGCATGAGAGGTAATTCGGATTGATAAGGGAATGCTATAAACCATAGTTGCAATGGTTGCAGAAGCAGTTCCAATTAGAAAAAATAATGCCAGGGGAGCAAGATAAACCAGGGTGGGAAGAATTTGAGCTAAATCCAAAAATGGGGTTAAAACTTTTAACACCCGATCAGATAGTCCAGCCCAAATTCCTAACGGAATTCCAATTGCAAGTGACAGAATCACTGCAGCTAACGTCATGGCAAGTGTGTCCATGCTGTCAGTCCACATTCCTAACAAACCACAACCAAATAAAAGTGAAACTGCCAAAATAGTTGTTTTAAAGTTACTTGTTAAAAAAACAAAAAATGCCACAACACCAATTACTCCCAACCAGCCTAAAACTGGAATTATAGAATTGGGAGCAGGAATTGCAATAAACATTCTTATAATTTCAACAAACCCGCTTATCACAGTTCTTATGGGGTTAAAGAAATAAATAAATGCTGTGCTTTGAGTTCTATTTCCTCTAATTGAAGCGGCAGCATCATTGGCAGTTTGTGTTACAAGCGTGTCTTGATAGGTGGCAAGTTCAAGAGTGGCCACCCCTTTAAAAATAATTGCTAAAATTGCCCAAATACCAAGAATTATTAGAATCAAATAACGAGTTTTAATTTCTTTTATGGCAGAAATCAACGAGCATCACCAGAAATTAATTTCAAAATATCTTCACTTGAAACTATTCCTAATGCTTTTCCATTTTCACTTACTCTCACAGGTTTCATATGTTGTGAAATTATTTGGGAGGCATCTCTAATGATGGTTGAGGAATCAAGTTCAGGTCCATCTGTTGCTTCACCAGGTCTTGCTGGTCTTGCTAAGTAGCGAAGCGTTAACACATGTGATTTTGAAATATCGCGCATGAAATCTGCCACGTATGTGTCAGCTGGTTTACCAATTAAATCTTCAGCAGTTCCCATTTGCACTACAGCGCCATCTCTCATAATGGCAATTCGATCACCAAGTTTCATTGCTTCTGAC
>SXYE01000013.1 GCA_005789325.1 Actinomycetota bacterium | reverse complement strand
GCATGGCCAAAGGAATTTGCCCAACTTGTGGCACCAAGGTAACCCGCATTCTAGGTAAAGCCTAAAGACCGCAGCAGTCTTCATTGCCCTTGGTTTGAGTAATTAAACCAAGGGCAATCTGCTTTTCTAAGCAGCTTCCCACCTGCACCCACATTGCGGATTTGGTTGCAATTTTCTGAAAATAATTGTTGGTCCAATTGCATCAAGATCACACACCACATTTAGCAAACTTGGACCTGAATTAACTAATTCACCTGTTAAGTATGAAATGCAATTTGTGACCAGTAAAGATGAAGCCAAAGTCGTTAAAACAGGATTCTTGTCGATTTGACGAATTTTCTTTCTTTTGCGATCTAGTGGGAATATAAAAATATTCTTTTTTAATGAATTTAATTGCAAACAGTTATTACAGGTTTCAATCCCGGGAATTACAAAGGGACCTACATTAACTTGTTCCCCTGTTTTGCCGATGAATACATGAGGAATTCTATTTAGCATTAAATCGTTTATCTCAAAGGATTCAGCATTTTCACAAATTATAACTAAATCAGGTTTCTGAATAACGTTTGGTTTTTCAGCTCTTGTGCCCATAACTAAAAGAGAGTCTCTTAAACTCTGAGCTAAAGAAGTTCCTATTTCTTTAGCTTTTGGGCCAAAGATATTAATATCTCCCAAACTCACATCGCTATGTTTCTTAACTAAAGAATCAAACACAACGCGTCCCACCCCAGCTGATGCAAGAAGATGTCCAATTTGATAAGCAAAAGTGTTTATTCCCAATATTTGAACGTAGCTTTTATGTAATTTCTCTGATTGTTCAAAAAGATGAGATTGATTAATAAGTATTTGGTGTTCTATTAAAAAGCGTAAAGCTACGTTTATATCTTCATGGATTCTTTCATCAATATTGAGATTCATCAAAATATCCGAGATGTTAATGATTCCTGTGCAACTGCTTATGATTAGTTTCATCTCACTGGGCAGATCTGAAATTGTATTATTGGTGCCATCAGGGTTTCTAACCTGCAAAGTTGTTTTATCTCTCCATAAAACGTCTATTTCTGGATTCAGAATCAAGCGCATTAATGCTCCTTAAATCTAGGCTTTAAGGATTAGAACACATTTAGAAGCTGTGCATAAAAGTTATCCACAGAGAAACAATTAAGGCTTTAAATCAATTAATTTTGGGTCACTTGGTTTAACAGCAGCCAGAACAGTTGCTAAGTCATCAAAGTATCTTGCACACTTTTCAACTCCTACCCCAGGAATTAAAATGCAATCTTCTTCAGTTTTTGCTTCATATAAAGCATCAACAAATGCTTCTAAAGTTGCGTTGCTAAGCACGAGAAATTCTGGAATTGCTTCCATTAGCGCTTGGGTTGTTCGCCACTCAATTGCTGCTTCTAAATACTCACTTGGAGTTGAACTTGGGCAACTTTTACATCTTTGCAAGATAATTTCTGTGCCACTTACTAATGCTTTGTCACAAATTGAACAGCGCATCAATTCTTTGCGATAATTTTGTCTTTCTTTAGATGGCGCAAACACTGTTTCATCGTTTGCTGTTTTAGAAAGCTCTGAATCAATTCTGGTAATAAATCTTGACTTAATCCTGTCTCGACCACCATATTCTCTACTTTGTGCCCAAGTAATAAATAATCTTTCTTTGGCTCTGGTCACGGCAACATAAAAAAGTCTTAACTCTTCAGCAATCTCTTCATCAGAATCTGCTTGAACATAAGGCAGGTAACCATCACTTGCACCCACTATGAAAACGTTTTCCCATTCCAATCCTTTTGTGGCATGAATTGTGGCAAGAGTTATTTTTGGTTCAAGTCGACTTTTGAGGTTGTATCTTTCCCCTGTCTGGAGCCAGTAATCAACACCTCTTTCTTCAAGTGCTGCAGCAATCAATTCAAGTTGTGAATTTACTCTTGCTAAAACCACAATGTCTGTTTCTTTTTGACCCGATTGCAAAAGATCAACAATGCTTTGCGCAATCCAGTCAGCCTCGGCTGAATCACTTACAAAGGGTAAAACCTCAACTTTTGCACCAGCTGGTTTAGTTGCCATGAGAGATCCAACGCTGGCATTAGAAACAGGCATTTGAGCTAATAACTTATTGGCATATTCAATAATTTCTGGCTTTGATCGATAGTTTCTGTTTAGTCTGAAAACGGATGCATCATCAAATTTTTTAGCAAAATCTTCTAAAGGTTTGCTTGAAGCACCAGCAAATGTATAGATAGTTTGTGCAGAATCTCCCACCACGCAAATATTTCGGTTTTCTCCTAGCCAAAGCTCTAGCAATCTTTGTTGCAACGGATTTACGTCTTGGTATTCATCAACCGTGAGCCATTGATAATTTTGGTGAACTTCATCAGCAAAATCTTCCCCATCTTCCAATACGGCAACTAGTAATAGCAATACGTCCTCAAAATCAATTAAGTTATTTTTGTCGGTGAAGTCAATATAGGCCTGGTATGCACTGGCGTGATCAGGATTTGTTATTGAATCTGTGTCTAATCTATTTGTTTTAGCGCTCTCAATTACCGATAAATATTCGCGGATTGAGTTTTTGGATGTCGCTAAGCTTGTTTTTTCTAAAGCAGCTGATAGGACTTTAAATTTATTATCTATTACTTTAGGTATTTCTCCACCTATTGCTTTAGGCCAAAAGTATTTGAGTTGTCGAAGAGCTGCTGAATGAAAAGTTCGTGTTGCAACATTTCTTATTCCCAATGCCGAAAGTCTTAATGACATTTCATCTGCTGCTCGAGTTGTAAAAGTTACAGCTAATACTTTTTGTGGATCATAAATTTTAGTGTTACAACCATGAGCTATGCGATGAGTTATGGCACGAGTTTTACCACTTCCTGCGCCAGCATAAATTACAACTGGTCCTTCTAAAGCTTCAACAACTGCTCGTTGTGCGTCATCTAGAGAATCAAGTGTTTGGCGTTGGCCAGGCATTTACAAACCTAGCTTCTCTTTCACCTGTCCCAGGGAAGGATTTGTCACCGCTGTGCCATCTTCGTAAACCACTGTGGGAACTGTTCTATTTCCACCATTTACTTTTTCAACTAATGCAGCAGCTTCAGCATCATGTTCAATATCAATCTCGGTGAAAGTAATTCCTTCACGGCCTAATTGAGCTTTTAATCTTTGGCAGTAGCCACACCACTGGGTTGAGTACATTGTTAATTGGGTCATGACTTTATCCTCTCACGTATTCTTAATGCAGACCAAATTGAGCGTGATTTAGCCTGAAATGCTCTCTAACAAAATCTCTGGAGAAAGTAAGTCAATAGGTCTACTAATTTCCATGCTCGGCACATAAACAAAGGCCGCAGTAATTTTTTCTAGTGGCATGTTTGTCATTTTCCACCACGCAAATCGATACCAAGCAAGTTGCAAATCATCAGATTTACCTACCACCCCGGTCTTCCAATCGATTAATTCAATTCCGTTTTCTGTTTCAAACACTGCATCAATTCGACCTCGAAGAGATCTTCCGCCAATTGAAATATCAAAAGGCCACTCCAAGGCAACTGGTTTCTTGTTAGCCCATTCAGAGTTTAGAAAAGCATTTTTCATATCTTCTAGTTGGTCATCAGATATTAATTTCTCATCAGCTGCTCCCGGTAGATCCAAAGAATCTAACAAGGCAGGCATTCCAAAATGCTTCTCTATCCAATAATGAAATTGTGTTCCTCTTCGAGTTTGATCAATTGGTTTAGTAGGCATAGGTCTAACAAGTTGCATAGCAAAATCATCCGGGTTTCGCATCAGTGCAATAGTTTTAGTTACATTGAGAGTGTCAGGAATTGCCACTGTTTTTTTAATCAATTTGTCACTGGTTAATTCAGTGATCAAAGAATCAATATCTTTATCAATGTTTTCAAGTATTTCTTTTTCAGATAAACTTAGTTGACTTTCATCAACCTCTTCCACATTTTTAACTAAATGGGCAAACTCAATTCTTTTTTCCCTGGCAATTTGGTTTGTTTGCGCAGGCCAAAGAGTGGGCACTAATTGATCTAGGGTTGGATTGTTTTCTTCAAGGTTTTCTACCCAGGTCGTTATTTTTCCATGACCTTGTTCTACAACTTCTTTTAGTTGCAATAAGTATTTAGATGGTCCTCTTACTTTCTTTTGTGTATTTCCCCACCAATGACTAGAAACATAAATTTCAGTTTCAGCACGAGTCAGAGCAACATACATTAATCTTCTTTCTTCTAGTTCTGCGTAATCTTTACAACTCTCTAAGTATGCATCAAATTCTTTTGTTTCTGGTTTAAAACCTTGTGGAAGAGATTTATAATCAACTCTTAATTCAAAGGGAATAAGTTCAGGTCTTTTTACCCAAGTAGAAGTTTTATTATGGGGAAAAACGCTTTCGCACACTGCGGGGATAAAAACTATTGGAAACTCTAAACCTTTTGCCCCATGAATTGTCATTAATGAAACAGCATTCTTTATTGCAGTAGGTGCAAATTCAATTGTGCTTTCAAGTTCATCAACTTCATCAAGCCAAGCTAAGAATTCTCTAACTACACCATGGGGTGAGCCTTGATCAAAGCTTTGAGCTAGATCTTGCAAACTCATTAACGCTTCGTATCTACTTTCTGCCATCATTTGATTGCTAGCCAAAATTTCAATCATCAATCCAGTTTGATTAATAATTCGATAAACAATATCGCTTAGTGGTTCTGTGATATGTCTTCTTAGACTTTCCAATTCATTTTTCAGTTTCAGAAATCTTTCTTTAACACCAACCCCATAGTCATAATTTCCTGGATCATTTAAGGCATCAGCTAACACTGCTAGTTCTGACACATCATTGCCATCAACTGATTGCAATAAGCTCTGCTCGAAAGATCTTTTACTTTTATCCCAATTGTGGTCTTTAACTAAGTCTGCTGCTCTTTTAGCAAGCAGTGCTAAATCTTTTGGATCTATTTCAAATCTGGGTCCAGCCAAAATCCTTACCAAGGATGGGTTGTGTGTTGGGTCATCCAAGAGACGTAAATACGAAAGTGTTTCACTTACTTCAGGCACATCTACCAGATCTCTTTTGCCTGCAAAAGTTGCTGGGATTCCTTTTTTTATCAACAAATCATAAATTGGTAAGAGTTCTTTTCCGTTTCTACTTAAAACGGCAATACTTTCTGGTGCTACTTTTTTGTTGTTCACTAAATCTTTAATTTGCTCTGCGATGCTCTCAACTTCATCATTCCAAGTTAGATTTAGTCCTATGTTTACTTCGCTATTTGTTCCCTTACCAGCAACAAGAGAAGAAATGGCATCATGAATATCTCGTAAATCTTTTGAAACTTGATTTGCGTGATTCAATATTTTTTGACCACTTCTAAAATTTGATGTCAATGGATACTTTTTTGCAGGGCTTTGATCCTCTTGCGGAAAATGTGTGCAGAAGTTATCAATATTTGAGACTGAAGCTCCACGCCAGCCATAAATTGCTTGCAAAGGATCCCCCACTGCCATTACTGGATGCGCTTGTCCAAATATTTCTGTCAAAAGCAATCTTTGAATTACAGAGGTATCCTGGTATTCATCAAGCAATACTGCTTTGTATTGATCTCTTAGTTGGGTAACCACATCAGGGTGAAGTCTTACTATTTTAAGAGCAAATCTCATTTGATCTGCGAAATCGATTATGGCTTCTTCTCTCTTAAGATCTCTAAACTCATTAACAAGTTGAGCTAATTCCAAGCGTGCAAGACTTGTCTTTTCAAGATCTCTGAGATCTTTTCTTGGTCTAGTTAAAGATATTTGAGTGATTAAATCTTGAGTGTATTTACTTAACATTTCAGTATCTAAATCATGTTCTGCTAATTGATTATCAAGCATGAGTAATTGCTTTGCAATGTATCGAGGAGATTTATCTAAATGAGATAAACTTAATTTAGTATTCAGCACAGTTTTAAAAGCAAGACTTGCTCTGGTAGTTTCGGTAACTGGTTTTAAATCTGATTCAACTCCAATAAGTAATCCATGATCATTAAGAATCTGCATCGCAAATGCATGGTAAGTTGAAACATTTGGTTCCACTAAATCAAAAGCACTTTGATATTTGTCAACTTTATTTAATGTCTCTCTTACTCTAATTCTTAATTCTTGTGCTGCTTTATTTGTAAAGGTAAGTCCTAAAATTTCTGCGGGATCAATTCCTGCCTCGCTTACTAACCACAAAACACGTTCAGCCATCACGCTGGTTTTACCTGTACCAGCCCCTGCAATAACTAATGCTGGTTCAAGTGGTGCAGTTATTGCTTTAAGTTGTTCAGGAGTTAAATTCAATTTTGTTTCTTTACTCATTCCACAACTCCTTTGCCTTCAGATTGCGCAGGACACATTCTGATGAATTGGCATGTTCTACACAGTGGAGAAACTGTGGCACTAAAGTCTTCGTTTTTAATTTTTCTAAAAGATTCTTTCAGTATTTCAAGAATGCCATTGTCTTCAATTGATGCTGTTGGTAATTCCTTTAAACCATTTTTTTGTAAATGTTTTAAATAAACTAAACTTGCACCGGCATCAACACTTTCTGGATGTACCTCTGTTTTCAGTGATTGTTGAGAAACCGCCAAGCGATAAACCCCAAGTTGGGGATCTTCATCTGCTTGTTCTTTGGTCAATGTGTATTTGGAAGTCTTGAAATCAATAATGTGAAGTCGTTTTTCATCATCTACTTCTGACTCAACTCGGTCAATGAATCCACTTACTTTCACTGCCTGATTTGGAAGTTCACTTTCCATAGGAATTTCAAAGGAGAAGTTTACTTCGGCACCAATTACTTTTCTGCCGGTTCTTTTGAGGTGCCAAGTGAGCAAGTTAGAAATAATTTCTAAGGTTTCGTCGTAAGAGCGTTGAGCTATCCAATCTGCTTCAAAAGATAATTGGGGCCAGATCTGATCTAGTTTTTCTTTTAACTTTTGTATTTCTGGTTCAATTTCACCATTGCTTAAACCTTGCGCAAGAGCGTGAACAATTGAACCGATGCTGGCAGAGTTTTGGCGTGGAACATTTGCACCAGCTTTTTTCTCCAAGAACCATTTCAATCCACAATCTCTCAAAGTGGCTAATCCTGAACCAGAAACTGAAACAGGCTGATCATCTGGAGCAATCTTGTTTTGAGTTGAACCAGGTTTAAATGTGGCCCACCAATTTTCTGGATCTGCTGCTTTACTTATATCTCTTTCAAAAGCATCCTTTGTAGTTGCTAACTTATTTAATCTTTTGGCAACAGCTTTTTTGAAATCAGCGCTGTAGGTGTCTTCTTGCGCAGTTTTTCTTATTTCAGAGACTACTGCGTTTAAAGAAAGTGGTTTATGAGGAAATCCTGAAATATGATTAATGTTTCCTGATTTTATTTTGTGTAACAAACCTGATGGTTCACCATTATCGGCAAAATCACTTTTTATGGCTGACACCAGAAGTCTTTGACTAGCCCTTGATTTGGCAACTTCAAAAAGTCTTATGTCTTCAGCAATAATTTCATTTCTACTTGGAGATCTGACAACTGTTTCATAACCTAATCTTTCAACTTCCAATAAATTATTTCGCAAACGAGAAGAAGGCCAAATATCTGCCTGCACATCAGGGATTAAAACAAATTTAGCTTGTAACCCTTTTGATTTGTGGGCGGTTACAATTTGAACTCGGTCATCTTCAATAGGTTTTTGTGCCAGAGTTTCCGCCTGAAACGCTTGCATTCCTAAATCATTTAAGAAATTTAAAACTCCCCTTGTGCCCAGAGTTCTTTCATCATCTCTGGAAGCAGCATCAAAAAGAGCAAGGATTGAGTCAAGGTCTTTATCAGCTTTTCTACCCTCAATTCCTCCTCTGAGAGCATTTTCCCTTAGGGTCTTACTCCATTTATAAGTTGTTTTTTCAACATCAAAAAGTTTAGTGTTTTGTTCATTTATTTCTAAATTCCAAATATTCCACATCACTATTTCTACTCGAACTTTTTTCGCTATTAATTCACTAGCACTAGCAAGCAATGCTCCAAGTCTTCTTACTCCTTGGGAGATTTCGCTCGGAATTTCAACTAAATATTTCGGGTCAATCACGGCCTTGTATAAAGCCTGATCAGAAGTTAAAGGGTGCTCATTATTTTCCCGAGACCTTTTTCTAAGTAATCGAGCTGTTTCTCTTAATTCAAAAGGAGAGGCATTAATTAAAGGTCCTCGAAGTAAATCTCTAATTACTTCACTATTACTTGGATCAGGGTTTCCTAAAGCCATTTGGCCAGCAATGCCTAAACAATCAAGTAATACTCGTGCTGCTGGATCTTTTGCCAGTGGCAAATCATCTGCCTGAACACTTACTGGAATTGAGTAATTAGTTAGGGCTCTACTGATGGGATTAATTGAGCTTGCATTTCTCACAATTATCAAAACATCAGACCAATTGGCATCAAAATTTTGTTGTTTAAATCTTCTTATTTCATTTGCCATGTGAAAGCTTTGAGCATTTGTTGAATCATAAGTATTAACTTCTATATCAATTTGTTTTATCTGTCGATAATTATTGACTAACTCAATCTGTTTACTTTGCCCAAAATCTTGACTAAATCTATCGATTGCTTCAAAATCAGCACCTCTAAATTGGTAGATGCTTTGAGATTTATCACCCGTAGCAATTAAAAACTTGTTTGGTCTAACAAGAGATTTAAGTAATCTAACTTGAGCTGGGTCAATATCTTGATATTCGTCAACAAAGAAATGGGTAAACTTTATTCCTACCTCTTCTAAACTTTTTAATCTAACAAGCAGTAAATTAACACGGTGAACTAATTCACCGTAATCAGTTGTTTCAGATGCATCCAAATTGTCTAAATACATTTCAGCAAAGTGACCAAGTGCTATCCAGTTTTCATTGTCATGTTTAATTCCTGTTTCAATTAATTGCTCCGGATCCATTCCTAGGGATCTCATGCGAGCTAATAGATTTCTTACCTGCCTAATAAATCCTTTTGTCCTTAAAGCACTTATTAAATTAGGTGGCCAATCAATAGATCCGTCTTCAATTGTTCCTTTAATCAATTCATTTATCATTACTTCTTGCTCAGGTCCAGAAAGTAATCTCAATGGAGAAAATGAGTAATCTTCAACTACTGTTCCTTGATTATAAGCTGCTTGCATCACTGAATGTGTAAAAGAATGAAAAGTTGCAACTTGAGGAACAGAAAAACCCGGTAAGCGTCTTGCTAAATATTTGCGCATATCTCTTGCTGAATGTCTTGAATAACAAAAGATAATTATTTTGTCAGATGTAATTCCATTTTTTATTTTGTTAACAACGGCTTCAGCTAAAACTGTTGTCTTGCCAGTTCCAGCACGACCTGTAACCAAGCAAAATCCTTGTTCATGATCAATCACTTCTTGTTGAGCAGCATCAAATTTTGGTTGCTCAATAAAGGGCAGGGCCGTCTTTTCTAACGAGATTTCAGGGATCGCATTTATTGCCATGTGACTACTTCACCATTGACCTACGACAAGTGTCTGGTCAGGTAAAAAATGTGAGGTAATGGGACGATAGGAGTGATGACTATTTCTATGAATAATGCTTCCCGCCGGGCTGCTCGAAGACCCAGGGATTTAGTAACTCTTCTAATCTCACTTGCGATAACAGTTTTGGTGACGGTAATTGGTACCTTTGCGGCCCAAACAACCGCAGGAATAGATGCTGATCTAAATACAGCAGGACGAGTGTTACCAAGCTTTGTGCTTTTTATTCTCAACACTATTGGTGCAACTTCAATAATTATTATTCCTGTTTTAGTCGCAATCTCTTTAATTACTCGCAATAGAGCAAGACAACTCGTTGATGCACTACTTGCGGCAGGTCTTTCTGTCTTAACTTTAGTTGCTATTTCAATTTTAATTGTTCAAACAAATTCACCAAGATTAATATTGGCTTTGACAGGTGGTATACAAACAGAAGGTGTTTCTCCCCTTGATCCACTTATTGCCGGTCTAATTTCATTTTTAGTAATCGCTCGAGTTTTTGATCGAGGAAAACTTGGAGTGTTAGCAACAATCTCTGTCATTGCTTTGTCTTTTGCTTCATTAGTTGCAGGACAAACAACGATAATTACTCAAGTAGTTAATATATTGCTGGGCTGGTCTATTGGTTTAGCTGTTCGTTATTTAGTTGGCACTCCGATTAATAGAGCATCAGTTGAAAAGATTGCTGATGCATTAAATTCTGGCGGACTAACTATAGAAAAAATGGAACTGTCTCTTGAAACTTCTGAAGGTCGAATTTATCGAGCGCTATTAAAAACGGGATCACAGATAAATGTTTGGGTCTTTGACTGGGAATTACAAGGCTCAGGTGTTCTGGGATCTTGGTGGCGTGGATTAAATGTAAAAACTTCGGGTGACTTTAGAGGCATGAGCATTAGGCGAAGAGTTGAAAGAACAGCGCTATTAACTTACGCAATTTCAGCAACCGGAGTTAGGGTTCCTGAAGTTGAACTAGTGCGAGAAATTGAACCTGACTCAATATTTATTGCACTAGAAAACTTAAGCGGATCTTCCTTTGCTG
This sequence comes from Actinomycetota bacterium, assembly GCA_005789325.1. Classification (GTDB taxonomy): domain Bacteria; phylum Actinomycetota; class Actinomycetes; order S36-B12; family UBA5976; genus ATZT02. The sequence continues at coordinate 4,446 of SXYE01000013.1, read as the reverse complement.
ACATAAATGAAAGAAAAATACGAATAACTTCGGAACAAATAGAAAAGTTTTTGTCTGATGTTAAAACCATACATGATGCAGATATTGCACATAGATCGTTATCTTCAGAAAACGTATTTGTTACTCAATCTGGCGACATTGCTTTAACTAGTGTTCATTCTGGAACAGTTGCCGCAACTGAGTTACAGCAACGAGTTGATCTAGCAGAAGCTCTAGTTACCGCAGCAAGGTCTTCGTCAGTTTCTGTAACACTTGAAATTGCAAAAAAATTATTCACTACTAAAGAGCTCGTAAGAAATATCCCAGCAATTCAAAGTATTGCTATGAGTAGAAAAACAAGACAGTATCTAAAAAAAGATAAAGAATTATTAAAGGAATTGAGAAAGGGTCTAGGTGAACTAGCACCAAGTGCTGATATTCAGCCTATTTCATTTCAAAGAATCAATTGGCGAAATATCCTGCTAGCAAGTGTTTCAGTTATTGCTCTTTACGTTCTAGTTCCTCAATTTAGCCAAATAGATTTTGCGAATTTAATAAGAACCGCGCAGTGGAATTGGGCAGGTATAGCTGTGGCTGGTTCAGTATTAACATACTTTGCTTCAACCTCATTATTGCTTGCATTCATCACAACAAAAATAAATTGGTTCAAAACCCTACAAGCCCAACTTGCCGCATCTTTTGCTACTTTGGTGACTCCACCCACACTTGGATCCGTCGCAGTAAACATAAGATTTTTGAATAAATCTGGAGTTCCTGGCCCCTCGGCAGCAACTGCTGTGGGAGTATCCCAAGTTGTTATATTTTTTATTCACGTAATTCTTTTAGTAATTTTTGGTGTTATTGCTGGAACCCAAACTGACTTTTCATTTAGACCACCAAGATTTACCTTAGTGATCGTGGTTGTAATTTTTGCAATAGTAATTGTGATGTTTTCTATATCAACTTTTAGGAACTGGTTGATAAGTAAAGCAAAACCGTTAATTGATCAAATTGGTCCCACAGTAGCAATAATTGTGCAACAACCTCAAAGACTACTTTCTAGTATTGCTTCATCTCTGTTATTGAATTTTTCTTACATTCTTTCGTTTTACGCAGCATTAAATGCTTTTGGAAGTGACATTTCTATTGCCACAGCAGCTTTTGTTTATCTTGCCGGAGCAACAATTGGTCAAGCAGCGCCAACCCCTGGAGGTATAGGTGCAGTTGAAGCCGCACTAGTTGCAGGCTTAACTGCTGCAGGAATTCCTTCTGGAACTGCTTTGTCTGGAGTGCTGCTTTATCGAGTAGTCACTTTCTGGCTACCAGTACTACCTGGTTGGTATGCTTTTGTGAACTTACAGCGAACCAATAATTTATAGGAATTCAATACATGACAATTCCAGAAAAATCATTGAAGGTTCTTGTTGTCGATGACGATATTTTTATAAAAAATCTTATTTCTGAACTTATATGCAAGCTTGGTTATAAGTGTAACACTGTAACGAATGTAAACGATGCTTTAATTGCAATTGATGATTTTACACCAAACTTAGTTATAACAGAACTAGATCTAGGCAAAGGACCCTCTGGACTTAATTTAATAAATAAAATTGCCTTAAATTACCCAGAAATTAATGTCATAGTGTTAACTAACCACAGGTCTCCCCTCCTAGTCGATACAAATTTTAAAGAATTTCCAACAAAAATTAATTATGTTCTAAAATCTGAAATCAGCTCTTCTAACACAATTGAAAATTTATTACATAAGGTCTTAAACAAAAAATCAGTAGGTAATGGCAACTTGAATTCAAAAAATGAGGGAATTTTTATAAGTAAGACCCAAGCCGAGCTACTTAGATTAATCGTTCAAGGATTATCAAATCAAGCTATTGCAGAGAAAAGAGGTACCACCTTAAGAGCGGTTGAAGCACTCATAAACAGAACCTATGAGGCATTAAATTTACATGAAAGTGAATCTAAAAATTTGAGGGTAGAAGCAGTGAAAATGTGGAAATCTTCTTTAATTAATGTGAAGTAAAAATCCAAAAAATTTTTTTCATTTAAAACCTAATATATATTAATTTAATTATAGAAATACCATTGATACAAGAGTTTAAAGGTTATATTTTGTTGCCTTGGCTTAATATTTTTCTTTCCCTTATTGCTAAAAATAGTGGGAAGGTAAACGCAATTGCGGTGATAAAAGAACCTAGAATAAATAGCCACCAGTACTTTATTTTAAGCCTTCTGCCTTCAAAGAATATAAAAACACTAGCTGCAGTTGCTAACACAAATAAATCTGTCGTTGCAGATAGAACAGCTGGTGTGCTAGACCAATCAGCAAAAAAGTTTCTTTCTTGTTGAAGAGCCAAAAAATTGAAATACCAAGTTCCAACCAAGCCTGCTATGGCAAGTAAAAGATAAGTTATTGAGCGAGAATTCCAGTTCTTCAACATGACCTTAGTTTGACATCAAATAGATTAGGAATCATATGGTTAGTCATTCAACACACCTTCGAAACGGCATTGAGCAAGTCAAATCTATATGCCCTCACCTTAAACACTTTGTTGAAATAAGCGGCAAATGTAATTTGAAACCACAGGAACCATCAATAAATTCATATTTTGAGTCCTTAGTGCGATCTGTAATCGCCCAACAAATCTCTGCGGTGGCTGCGGGAACAATTACTCAAAGAGTAAAAAAGCTAACTAATAATAAGATAACTCCTCGAGTAATTTCTAATCGAACTGAAAAAGAATTACGCTCGGTAGGATTATCGGCCTCAAAAATTAAAACAATCCAGGGTTTAGCTAATGCTCACCTAAGTAAAGAAATTAATCTAGCTGATCTAACCGATGCAACAAATGATGAAGCTGTGAAAATGCTTAGTTCTCAATGGGGAATTGGTAGATGGACCGCTGAAATGTTTTTGATGTTCACCTTGGGCAGACTTGATATTTGGCCAGTTGGTGATTTAGCCGTGCGTAGAGGATGGCAAATTGCACACGGGCTGAAAGATATGCCTAATGAGAAACAAATGGAACCTTTAGGTAACCCATTTGCTCCATATCGTTCAATAGCAGCTTGGTATTGCTGGAGAGTGCTTGAACCAGAAGAGCCTTGGTAATTTATTTTGTTAAGATTTTTCTAGACCAGTAAGTTATTAATGGAGTAATTAAAATTGTTGGCACCAGCCAGACAATAAAAGGGGGAACGCTTGTTCCCTCAATTCTTGGTACAACTTGCTGCACCAATACTGCTGTGATTGTGGCAATTGTTCCGCCCAACATCCTCTGTAAGTGACTTGCAATTCTGTATTTTGATTTATAAATGTTTTCCTTAACTGCTTTAGAATCTTCGCGTACAAATAAATATGTAATAATCCCAAAAACTAGTAAAACTATCCCTAGAGTTTCACCATTAATAAGTATAAAAGTTCCATATCCAATTAAGATAAGAATTATTAATTTCCCAACTATCACGGTATTTTTATCTACTTTGTTTAAATCTTGAAGTTTAAAACGAGCACGCCTATACCCTGTCCAAACTAAATATCCACTAAATAAGGCGATGGAGAACAAGAATGGATTTGGTCTTAAAACCGATAAAACCGATGCACCGAATACCACGTAAACCATTGCCACTGAATAAATTCGACCTAAAAACACATGGCTAGAAGAACCCTTTCTTGTCGAGACTGCTCCAAATGCGCAGGTGAGAGCGATGGCTCCGGCTATTACATGACTTATTAAGAGGAATCTAACCATTTTCCAATTATACAAAGAAATCAAGTAGATTAGATACAAATGTTTAATAAATCGCAAATTCAGTTGAAAACACCTGAACAATTTGAAATCATGCGAAAAGCTGGACGAGTTGTTGCACTTTGTCTAGAAGAAATTAAATCAAAAATTAAACCTGGAATGACAACTTTTGATTTAGATTTAATAGCTAGAAAAATTATGCAAGAAGAAGGAGCAAAACCTTCATTTTTGGGCTATCACGGTTATCCTGCTGTAATTTGTGTTTCAGTTAATGAAGAGGTTGTTCATGGAATTCCTATTGAAAATAAAGTCATCAACGATGGTGACTTAGTAAGTGTTGATTGTGGAGCAATAATTGATGGTTGGCATGGGGATGCTGCGATAACAATTTCTGTCGGGAACGTAAAACCTGAGCACCAAAAATTAAGTGATATTACAAAGGCAGCACTACAAGTTGGAATCAATGCTGCCCAACCTGGAAAACATATAGGTGATATTGGTTTTGCAATAGAAACTTTTGTTAGATCACACAAAGACCTCAGAATAGGAATACTGGAAGATTATGTGGGTCATGGAATTGGAACAGAAATGCACATGGCACCAAGTGTGCCAAATTATGGAAAACCAGGAATTGGGCCAGAGTTAGTCGAAGGAATGGCAATTGCCATTGAGCCGATGTTGGTTCTAGGCAGCAACAAAGTTC
>SXYE01000070.1 GCA_005789325.1 Actinomycetota bacterium | reverse complement strand
TTACTAATAAACCACTTTTATTATCTGCAACTGTTGTTTTCAAACCACCAACATTTGTGGCAATAACTGGTGTGCCACAAGCTTGAGCTTCAACAGCAACGAGTCCAAATGATTCTGAGTAAGAAGGCACAGCAACCAAAGTGGAAGCTTTGTAAAGTGTGGCTAATTTTTCTCTTGTTGAAGGTGGAAGAAATATTACGTTTTCGATTAAATCTAATTCTTTTACTAGTGAATACAAAGCTTCTGGTTTATCAAAACCTGTTCCAGAAAGACCCCCGCAAATTACAATTCTAACTCTATTTTTTAGACCAGCATTATCGAGAATAAATTGGTGAGCTGACTTTATCAAAACATCTGGTGCTTTAAGTGGTTGCACTCTTCCCACAAATGTGAAAACTATTGCATCTTGAGGTATACCCAATTCCTTACGTGCAATGTTTTGATCTCCTGGGCTAAACACTTCTAGATCTACTCCAGGATTAACAACGGAAACATGCTTTGGATCTGCATGATAAAGATTAATTAAATCTTGTGCTTCTGCTTCAGTGTTTGCAACTAATTGACTTGCTGCATCAACTACTTGTTGTTCACCAATAACTCGTTCAGCTGGTTCAGGAGTATCGCCTTGAGCCAATGTTGAGTTTTTAACTTTGGCAAGAGTGTGCATTGAATGAACAAGTGGAACATTCCATCTCTCGGATGCAACCCAACCTACTTGTCCGCTTAACCAGTAGTGGGAATGAATTAATTGGTAATGCCCTTCTTTTTGGGAAGCTTCTTCTCTTAAAACGCCAGCACTAAGTGCACAAAGTTGCGAAGGTAAACTTTGTTTAGTTAATCCTTCAAAAGGTCCAGCAGTGATTTGTTTTACTTTGACGCCATTAAAAATTTCTGTCTCATTTGCGATTGCACCAGAAGTTCTTCTAGTAAAGATATCTACATTTATTCCTTTTTCAGAAAGTCTTTTAGCAGTCTCAACGACATAAACATTTAAGCCTCCTGCATCGCCAACTCCAGGTTGATCTAGGGGCGATGTGTGCACAGAAAGTAGTGCAATTTGATTCAAGCTCATAATTTAATTATTGCTCATATGTATTGAAATTGAATACTTGAGGTTGATATTTAAGAGTATTTTGTTTAATTTATGACTTAATGCAACACAGTGTCGATGTAAGGCTCACCAGTTAAAACGTGAATGATTCTTCTGGCAATACTTACAGCATGATCTGCAAATCGTTCGTAATAGCGAGAAAGTAGTGTCACATCAACTGCTGCTTCTACGCCGTGTTCCCAAGTTGGAGCCAAAACAATTCTAAATAATTCGCGGTGAATTGCATCTACTTTGTCATCTGATTTTTGAATTTCTTGAGCCAAAGTGATATCAGGATTTGTAACTAACCTAGATAGTTGTTGTGTTAATTCTTCAGCAAGATGACCAAGTGTTCTAAATGTTTCAACTAATTCATCTGGCACAGCTCTTGCTGGATAGCGGAGTCTGGCAGATTTTGCGACATGTACTGCTAAATCGCCCATTCTTTCCATTGAACTTGCGATTCGCATACTTCCTAAAACACTTCTTAATTCTGTGGCAACTGGTTGTTGTTTCGCGGTTAGCATTGTGCATCTTTCATCAAGTGCTGATGCAAGGTCATTTAAAAGTACATCTGATTCGATTACACGTTCTGCAATTTCACGATCGGAAAACAAAAGGGATTCGGTTGCTTTATTAATTGCTTTGCCAACAAGATCGGCCATTTGGGCAATGTCATTATTGATGGCAACAAGTTCTTCTTGAAAAAGGTCGCGCATTTCCATCTCCTGAGTTCCTCCAATCATAAATCAATAATCATCAGACTTTCATGATTTCACGCGTAAAGATGGATTAATAAATGAATACAAGGTGAAAGAATGGCAAATTTTAGACCAACAACCCAGAACTAAGTGGTTACCCGATGCCTTTAGAAACTAATCTAGAGATATGGAAATAGCTTTAGGACTTATTCCGGGCTTAGTTTTAGGTGCTCTGTTTACCTACCTGTGGATCAAATTCCAAAAAGATCCAGAAAAAAGTAACGCAGGAACTTCATCATCTCGAAATCAATTACTTAAATTAATTCAATCATTGCCAGATATTGTTATTTGGGTAGATGGCGATAACCGAATTAAATATGCCTCTGAAGTCGCATTGAGTTTAAACATTGCAAGAGATGAAAAGATTCAAATAGATTCACTGGAATCACTTATCTCAACAGCTAGAAAAGTTGATGAACCTATTACTAAAAAAATTAAGGCTAAAAGACCTCTGGGAATTGCAAAACTTAACTTAGACACTTGGGTGATGAGATTAGAAAGAGGAGAGGTATTACTTTGGGCTCAAAATAATTCAATTGTTAGCAGAGTCGAAACAGTTCGAAGAGATTTCGTAGCAAATATCAGTCATGAATTAAAGACTCCAGTCGGAGCACTTTCTTTGTTAGCAGAAGCTATCGAAGAAGCAGGAAAAGATTCGGAAACTATTCAAAAGTTTGCTAAAAGAATTGGTCCAGAGACAAAGAGATTAACAAATGTAATTAGAGACATCATTGACTTATCGCAAGTTCAATCAGATGATCCACTAGCTACGGCTAGTCCAGTTGAAGTAGATCGCGTAATCAATGATGCTATTGATGCAGTCCAGTTGCTAGCAGATTTGCATTCCATAGAAATTGTTCAAGTTAAATCACCTGATGTAAAGATTATGGGTGATGAATATCAATTAGTGATGGCTGTAAGAAATCTACTTTCCAATGCAATCACATTTTCTCCGGCAAATTCTCGAATAACTGTTGGGGCTAAGTTAAAAGATGGAGTTGTTGAAATAACAGTTTCAGACCAAGGAATTGGAATTAGTTTGGAAAACCAAAGTCGAATTTTTGAAAGATTTTATAGAGTCGATCCTGCAAGATCTCGTTCCACAGGTGGAACAGGTCTAGGTTTGGCAATTGTAAAACATGTTTGTGAAAACCACGGCGGAGAAGTTTCTGTTTGGTCAGTGCAAGGACAAGGTTCAACTTTTACAATGAAATTTCCGCAAATGGAAGAAGAAGCATTGATTGAAACTAAAAAGGAATTTAGTTCATGACAAAAATACTTTTAGTTGAAGATGAAGAATCATTCAGAGAAGGACTTTCCTTCATGCTTTCAAAGGAAGGTTATGAAGTCATAACTGCAGAAGATGGAAATGTGGCAATCACAAAATTTGAACAACATGGTGCAGATTTAGTTTTACTAGATGTAATGCTTCCAGGTTTATCTGGATTAGATGTATGTAAAAAGTTAAGAACCTTAACTAAGGTGCCAATAATAATGCTTACTGCTAAGGACACCGAATTAGATAAAGTCTTAGGCTTAGAAATTGGGGCCGATGATTACATAACAAAGCCATTTTCAAGTAGAGAATTATTGGCTCGAGTAAAAGCTATTTTAAGAAGAGTAGGTGGAGTTGAAGAGAAATCTTCTGTACTAGAGATTGGGCCTGTAAGAGTTGATACTGAACGACACCTTGTCACAGTAGACAGTGTTGAACAATCTCTGCCACTTAAAGAATTTGATTTGCTAGTTTATTTGATGCAAAACGCAGGCAGGGTTCTAACTCGCGCTCAATTAATTGATCGTATTTGGGGTAGTGATTACTTTGGTGACACAAAAACTTTAGATGTGCACGTGAAAAGACTTCGCTCCAGAATTGAAAAAGATGCAGCAAATCCTAAATTTATCCAGACCATTAGAGGTCTGGGTTATAAGTTTGAAAATATTAAATAGTTTAATTAAAAACTAAAAGGGGCATCATTGCCCAAGGTCAAAACAAGGTTAGATGCGACCAAGGCAGGATCTTCAACAATTTGACCAACTGAAAGAAGTTTTGCCACTGCTTCGGCTTTTGCTCTCATGCCTACACCGTAAACAATTTGAGTATTGGCAGTGTCTTTGTTTGGAGCATCAGCAACGTTAACTATTTTCATACCTTGAACTTGCAAAGTATCGGCAACCGAACGTGCATAACCTGCACGTCTTGTGCCATTCAAAACTGTGATTGAGACTCCCTCAAGTGAGCCGGCAATTATTTCTCGACCCTCTACTGCTGCAGATGCAGGTGCTGTTGCTACTGGGTTTGCTCCTTCATAAATTCCAGTATTTGGCACAACTAAAACTGTTTGATCCACGATGCCTGCATTTTTAAAGACAAAAGTGATTTTTACAAAGCTTGATTGACGGGGAGTAAATTCAATTAAATCAACATGGGCGGCTTGTTCGTTAATTCCCAGATTAATTAAACCTCTAGCAGGAATATTTATTTCATTTGCAGGACTAAAAACAACAGATTTAGGCGCAGGGTTTTCAACAGAAACACTTACTAATTGATCATCTTTTAAACTACTGTTACTAATAGTTGCAACAACTGTTGCAATATTTGATTCTCCTTGCGCAATCACAACGTTTTGTACATAAATATCGCCAATAGTAGAGTTTGCACCACTACCAACTGGACCTTGTGTATTAGTTAAAGCATTAGGACCAGCACCGCAACCAGTCATAAACAAAATAACTGCGACAGCTGAGATAAGTGATTTATATGTAGGCATAATTATCAATTCTACCTAACCAGAGGGCACGACTTGAGCCCAGTATTGGGCTGGTAGAATAGAGGGATAAACGAAAGGTATTTCTTAGATGTCTTTTAAAGTTGGCGAAACCGTTGTTTATCCTCATCACGGAGCAGCAGTAATTGAAGCAATCGAATCAAGAAATATCAAAGGTGTTGAAAGAAAATATTTAGTTTTAAGAGTAAAACAAGGTGATTTAACTGTAAGAGTACCAGCAGACAATGTTGATCTTGTTGGAGTAAGAGATGTTGTTAATGCTGAAGGTTTAGAAAGAGTTTTTGATGTTCTTCGTCAACCATATACAGAAGAACCAACTAACTGGTCACGTCGTTACAAAGCAAACTTAGAAAAACTAGCTTCAGGTGATGTTATGAAGGTTGCCGAAGTTGTAAGAGATCTTTGGAGAAGAGATCAAGATCGCGGACTTTCTGCCGGTGAAAAAAGAATGCTTTCCAAAGCCCGCCAAATTCTCGTGAGCGAACTAGCTTTAGCTGAAAGAACTAATGAAGTAAATGCTGAAGCATTGCTCGACGAGGTTCTAGCTTCCTAGAGCTTTTTTGTGAGCGCCACCGCTAACGTCTGTGTCGTAATTCCAGCTGCAGGTTTGGGTGAGCGTCTGGGTCTAAATCAACCTAAAGCATTTGTTTCCATAAATAATTGGTCCTTACTTTCATTAACTATCAAAAGAGTTTTAGAAATTTCGAGAGTTGGACACTTGATAGTTGCTGTTCCGGCTGATTCAAAGGCAGAAGCACTAGATCATATTGATAGAGCAATGCGAGATGCTGATCGAAAGATTGCATTTGATGTTGTTGAAGGTGGAGAAACTCGCACCGAGTCGGTTAAAAATTCTCTTCTGGCACTTGATCAACTTGATTCTTTAGTTCTTGTACACGATGCAGCTCGACCATTTGTGCCAAAGTCAGTATTTGAAAATGTTATCGAAAAACTTGATAGTGGCTCCAAAGTTGTTATTCCTGTAATCCCAGTTTCAGATACCATCAAAACTGTTGATGAAAAATCAGAAGTTCTAAACACACTTGATAGATCAAAACTTCGAGCCGTACAAACCCCACAAGGATTTGCTCGCGAGGTTTTGTCAGAAATTTATGCCACGGCAGATTTGCAACCCACCACAGATGATGCAGGTTTAGCAGAACTTGCAGGAATAGTTGTCACAACTGTTGAGGGTTCTGTGGAATCATTCAAGATAACCACACCATTTGATTTAGAAATGGCACAAAGTTTTATGAATAGGAAATAACTTATGACAAATAGAATCGGTGTTGGTATTGATGTTCACCCTTTTGAACAAGGCAGAGAATTAAATTTAGCTGGAATAAATTGGCCTAACGAAATAGGTTTAGCAGGACATTCAGATGGTGATGTTGTGGCACATGCATGTGCAGATGCACTTTTATCTGCTGCAGGTTTAGGTGATTTAGG
>SXYE01000069.1 GCA_005789325.1 Actinomycetota bacterium | reverse complement strand
TCATTTAAATTATTGCCCCTGCATTTGGACTAATGATTTCCCCACTAAAGAAAGTTCCCTCTGTTGCCATAAACCAAACAGCATGCGCTATTTCATCTGCTTTTACTAAACGTTTTAGCGGCAATGTGTTTAAGAAATCTGGAGTTCTTTCAGGAGAATCCAAAGGAATCAAAGGAGTATCAGTTGGCCCAGGTGCTACAGCATTTATTCGAACATTAAACGCTGCGTATTCCACAGATAGAGATTTAATTAAACCAATTTGCGCACCTTTTGCTGCAGAGTAATGAGAAACTAATTCCCCTCCACCAATTCCAAGCTCTGATGCACTACAAATTAGGGAACCACTTTTTCTAATTCTCATTAAAGGCAAAGTTGATAATGCAATATTTCTAAGTCCACCTAAATGCACAGCAAACATTTTTTGTAAACTTTCATTATTAACTTGTTCAATAGATTTCATTTCATAATGACCCGCATTAGATATTGCACAATCAATTGGACCAAGTTCTTTTTCAATTCGATTAACTGCAGCACTAACACTTTTAAAATCAGCCACATCAGCTTCTATTGAAAGATTCGCGTTGGCTTTATTTTTATCAATCGAGGCAACCTGCCACCCGTTTAATTGAAAACGGGTGGCAATGGCTGAACCTATACCACTAGCTGCTCCTGTTACGAGAGCAACTTTTTTTACCAATTTATTTAGCTATTTCTGTTTAATGCATCGGCATCGACCATGGTCATCTTTTTACTTACGTTGAAGTAAATGACGGAACCAAGGACAGCTAGTCCTGCGATACCTAATGCAATTGACCAGTCAAGTATTGGATTATCTGCGTATACCGGACGTGGCCAAGAAATATTTAGGAATTGGAATACCGTCCAAATCAATGCAAAAACGCTAACTACTTTCATTTTTGCACCAAATGTGAATGGACCTGATTTCCACTTGTTGCTAAACAACACAACAACAAATCCTGCTACAGGAAACAGGAATGAGATGTAGAAACCACCTGAAGTGAAGTTCACCATCAACGCATAGAAGTTAGGTGCGAATTGACTTGCGCCAATCATGATCGCGCCAACTACAGAGGCGACAATAACTGCGTTAGCAGGAATTGCTGAAGCTCCTCTTAGTGATGATAGGAATTTGTTTGCAGGTAAGGCTTTGTCTCTAGCGTATGACCAGATAACTCTGCTTGCTGAAGTTTGCAAGGCAAGAAATGATGCCAAGAATCCAATTGCAAACAAAATTTGGGCAAGTTTTGCTGGACCTTCACCTAGTGAATAAACCAATGTTGAGAAAACTGGATCAGTTTCTTCACCAGACAAAACCTTTGCTGGATCTGGAATTGCCAAAATAATTGCTAATGCTGCAAATGCCACAACTGAAGCAACAAAAGTAATTGAGAAAAGAACTACTTTAGGCAATGTTCTTTGTGGATCTTTAACTTCTTCAGCAATTGAACCAGCGCTTTCAAAACCAACGAAAGCCCAGCCAACAAAAGCCATAGCAATTAAGAATGAGCTGTTGGTAAATCCGCTTCCAACAACGGTGTCAAGTCCACTTGTGATTGAAGAAAGTGGTTGTTCAACATGGAAAAATAGTAACCAAATTCCCAAAACAACTGAACCAACAATTTCTGCAACAATTGAACCGATCATTAAAATCTTCAACAAACCTCTACCTTGAAGGTTTGCTAGTGAACCAAGAACCAAAATCAATAATGCAATTAAGGCTTGTGTTCCTGCTGTGATACTTATTCCAAGTACGTTTCCAATGAATGCTGCCGCACCCATTGCAACTGTTGCCATTGCAACAACAAGAGTCCACATATAGAACCAACCAGCAAACCAACCGGCACCTTTACCAGTTAATCTTCTAGTCCATTGGTAAATGGATCCTTCCACAGGCCACTTTGAAACTAGTTCAGCAAAAATCATTGCCACTAGTAATTGGCCACCAAAAACTATTAAGAAATTCCACCAGAAAGCAGGTCCAGCAGTTGAATAAGCTAAACCAAAAATTCCATAAAGTGCAACGATTGGACTAATGAATGCAAACGCAAATGCAAACGCAGACCCAAGGGTGAACTCCCTTTTTAAAGTTCCTGACATAAAAACCCTCCCAAGGTTTGTTAATTAGGTAAAGCATTCCTCAAGAGGTAAGAGTTTTCAAGTAAATCGGACAATTAATTCGACTTTATATATGTAGTTTTCTTGTAGATCTCCTCATAAAGCCTGGTTATATTTTTGCCATCAGGAGTAAAGGGTTCAAATATTGAATCTTGTGGTCCTGCCACACTTAACACAAATCCATCTTTTCGTGACACTTCTTGCCCAAACATTGGAGGTTCGTTGGGATTTGCTGCAGCATCAAATCTTTCTTCTGGGGTGTAATAAATTCCAGCAAAAATATGTTTGGTGTTATCTTCAGCGGTGTAATACATAGTCAGAGCTCCCACAACACCTGCTGTGGCAATTTGATTAGCCCAATCACCTGTCATTGGTTCCAAACTTAATTTGCTAGCTAATTCTTTTGGAACTTTCATTTCGTAAGGAATGGGATTGAAAGAAATCTTAGAGGTATTAAAAACACAAGCAGCCAATGTAAATACTAGGGAAATACTAAATAGTTTAAGTAATCTTCTCATTCTTATTTGACTATAGCAGGGCAAATAATATCTTTACT
>SXYE01000068.1 GCA_005789325.1 Actinomycetota bacterium | reverse complement strand
TGGTGCCACCATCATTAAATCTGCTAACTCATCAACTACCACTAACAGATATGGATATGGTTCAGGATTTGGTTTATCACCAATAGAACTTACTTTCCCAGCCTTAACAGCTTTGTTGTAATCATCGATGTGTCTAAAACCATGAGCATGAAGAGCGTCGTATCTTACTTCCATTTCTTTAACAACCCATTGCAAAACTTCTGCTGCTTTTTTAGGGTTTGTCACAATTGGGGTTATTAAATGTGGCACACCTGCATAAGCTGCTAACTCAACTCGTTTAGGGTCAATCAAAATAAGTTTTGCTTCATCAGGGGTTGAACGCATCAAAATTGATGTCACTAATGCGTTTATGCAGGAAGATTTACCAGCGCCAGTTGCACCTGCAACTAAAATGTGTGGCATCTTTGCCAGGTTGGCACAAATTACTGCACCTTCAACATCTTTACCTAAACCAACTACTAACGGGTGTCTTTCTTCAGTTGCAACGGGGGAACTTAATAAATCAGATAAGGCCACTAATTCACGATCCTGATTTGGAATTTCTACACCAATAGCTGATTTTCCAGGTATCGGAGAAAGAATTCTGACATCAGCACTTGCTACGGCATAGGCAATGTTTTTACTTAAGGCTGTTACTCTTTCAACTTTTACTGCAGGTCCAAGTTCAACTTCATATCTTGTGACAGTTGGCCCGCGAGAAAAGCCTGTAACTGTGGCATCTATATCAAATTGTGAGAAAACCTTAGTTAAGGAATCCACTACCCCATCATTGATTTTGCTTCTTGTTTTTGGGACGGGACCAGGTTTAAGACTTGTTAGCGGTGGAAGTTTGTAATTTTTTTCAGCTTTCAAAGCCATTTGTTTGGCAACGGGTTTAACTGTTGGTTTGAGATGAACAACATTATCTTTAATTATCTGAATTGGTTGAGTGGAATCAACTGAGTTAATTGTTGGAATAGGTTGAGTTGAATCCATATCAAATTCTTCCCCACTATCTGTGATAACTGGAGAAGCAGCAAATGGAACATCATCAACTAATAAATCTTCATCCTCAGTCATCTCTTCTTTATTAGACCAGCGAGTCATCCATCGAGTTAAAACATTTCCCTTTTTGACAACTTCTTCATCTTCTTCATAAGTCTCATCAATTAATCCATCTTCAAATTCATTTTCCTCATAATCAGATGAGGTGAACATATCTAGTTCTTGGTCAAGATCATCAACTTCTTCTTCAGTATCTCTTCGTCTTCCACCAAGGGTAATGAATCCAACTACATTTTTTATCTTTGTTCCAACGGCTGTCACCGGTGTCTTTGTCGTGATTAAGGTTCCGAAAAAACCAAACAATATAAGTAGCAACATGGCGATGAAACCATTTGTTAAGCCAGCTAAAGGTGTTGCAACTATCCAGCCCAACCATCCTGCTCCTGATTGCATGGCCGCTACGCCATCACCTGGAGTAGGTGTGCCCATGAACAAATGCCACAAACCTGCAACGCTAATTAAAATGGCTGTGACACCAATAAATATTCTTGGCACATCACCTTTTTTGGCAGGATTTCTAAATGTTTGCCATGCAGAATAAACTAAAGCAACAGGTAGAAATATTGTTAAAGCACCAACTGCTCCACTAATAATTAATTTAGAATAATTAGTAATAACAGTTTGTGTATCAAACCAACTTTGTGCGGCAACAATGATTGCTAAAGCTAAAAGTAATAGTCCTAAACCATCTCTTCTTTGTTTCTGATCTATTTCTTGAGCGCCATGACCAATGGCGCGAGCAATTGCCCCAAAAACTTTTGCAACTACTGACCAAGCCATGGCAATGAGTGAAAGAATTCGACCGAAAAAAAGCACCATGGTGCCACCACGAGATCTACGTGATGATTTTTGATTGCGGGCACGCGAGCGTGCCGGCGTGCTAGTAGCCATAAATAGAGATTACCCTCGTGTAACACCTGTTACTTGAGTATCAGAAGCGACTTTTAGTGCGTGTCGTCACTTGAGACACAAAAATCTCTAAATTAACCCTGGAAGCCGGCTTCTCGATGGGCGCCATCGCAAAACGGTTTTTGCTTTGAATGACCGCAGCGACAAAGCGACTTACTGGAAGCTTCTACTTGTTCAACGGTTACTTCGCTTTCACCTGGCTTGGTGTAATTAAGTTCAAAGTCACCTTCAACTCTGATGGAACCATTTGGCTTAACAGTTATCTTTACTTTTTCACTCAATTTATTTCTCCTTATGCTTCAACTACTACGGGAACAATCATTGGTCTTCTTCGGTGCTGATCACTTACCCATTTACCTGTGGTTCTTCTGACAACTTTTTGTAACTGATTTACATCATAGACATTATTTCTCATAGCTTCTTCTAAATTAGCTCTAATAATTGGAATAACTTCATCAAAAACAGCATCATTTTCAGCAAACCCTCGAGCATGAATTTCTGGACCTGTGACTACTTTGTTCTCAACAGAGTCCACAACTACGACAACAGAGATAAAGCCTTCTTCACCTAAAATTCTTCTATCCTTTAGTGAATCCTCAGCAACTCCACCAACACTTGAACCATCCACGAATACATAACCGCAAGGAACAGCGCCCACGATTTTTGCTTTTCGTTTATGTAAATCAACCACCATGCCATCAGCAGTTATGACAACGTTTTCCTTATTCACACCTGTCTTGATTGCAAGTGCAGCATTAGCACGTAAATGCCTAGGTTCCCCGTGAACAGGCATAACATTTTTTGGTTTCAAAAGATTATAAAAATAAAGAAGTTCTCCACTTGCTGCGTGACCGGAAACATGAACTTTGGCATTGCCTGAGTGCACAACATTTGCACCCTGCTTTGTTAAACCATTAATAACACGGTTGACTGAGTTTTCATTTCCTGGAATTAAAGATGAAGCCAAAATTACTGTGTCACCATCACCAATTTTTATCTTGTGATCAAGACCGGCCATTCTAGAAAGTGCAGCCATAGGTTCTCCTTGAGAACCTGTAGTAATTAGTACTACTTCATTATCTGCATAATCATCAATCTCATCGATGTTAATCGTGGCATTAGGTGGAATAGTTAAATAGCCTAAATCTCGCGCCACTCCCATATTTCTAACCATTGATCTTCCCACAAAAGCTACTTTTCTTTTATTTAATTTGGCGGCATCAATAATCTGTTGCACTCTATGAATGTGGGAAGCAAAACTTGCCACAATTACTCTTCTTGGAGCTCTTGACATTATTGACTCAATCACAGGGGCAATATCTTTTTCTTGCGGAACAAATCCTGGAACTTCAGCATTAGTTGAATCAACTAGAGCTAAATCAACTCCCTCATCGCCCAAGCGGGCAAACGCATTTAAATCAGTGATGCGACCATCAAGTGGTAATTGATCCATTTTGAAATCACCAGTGTGAATCAGTGTTCCAGCACCAGTTTTGATTGCTAACGCTAAAGCATCAGGAATAGAGTGATTTACTGCAATAAACTCAACACTAAACTCACCAATTTTTTCAATATCGCCTTCTTTAACCATTCTTAAATCAGATTTAATTCGGTGTTCTTTTAATTTCTCAGCCAATAAAGCAAGAGTTAATTTTGATCCATAAATTGGTACATGTGGAGCTTCTCTTAAAAGGTAAGGAACTCCCCCAATATGGTCTTCGTGAGCGTGAGTTAAAACTATTGCTTTAACTTTTTGCCATTTATCCCGTAAGTATTCAAAGTCGGGCAAAATTAAATCAACACCGGGTTGATTTTCTTCTGGAAACAAAACTCCAACATCAACAATGACAATGTCATGGTTGTATTGCATGACGGTCATGTTTCGGCCAATTTCGCCAATCCCGCCTAAGGGAATGACTCGGAGAGTTTCCGGCCCTAATTTATTTGGCAGCGGAAACTCATGTGAGTTAATCGTCAAATCTTTATTCCTCCGTCGAGCAAATCTGCTCTTAATTGTGTGATTTGTTTTTCGTCAGCATCGACGAGTGGCAAACGGGCTGCGCCTGCCGGTAATCCTTGTAAGCGAAGTGCTGCCTTAATTGACATCACTCCTGGCATTCGACTCATCACACCTGTGTAAACAGGAAGAAGTCCTTGATGAATTTCTAAAGCTTTTTTATTATCTCCGGCAAAATATGCTGCAGCCATTGCTTTTAATCGATCTGCAATTAAATGACCGCAAACACTAACAAAACCAATGCCACCAATTGAAAGCAAGGGAAGATTTAAAGCATCTTCTCCCGAATACCAAGCTAAATCGGTTTTCTTAATCACATAAGACGCTAATTCCAAATTATTTTTTGCATCTTTATTAGCAACAATATTCTTATGTTCACTTAATCTAATTAAAGTTTCTGATTCAATTGGTACACCAGCTCGACCTGGAATGTCATAAGTCATTAAGGGTAAATCAGTTGCATCTGCCACAGTTTTAAAATGAGCATAAACACCAGCTTGCGATGGTTTGTTGTAATAAGGGGTTACTACTAAAACTCCATGTGCACCTAATTTGGCTGCATCTTTTGCTAATCCAACAGTGTGTGCAGTGTCATTGCTGCCAACACCTGCAACTACTTTGGCTTTATTACCCACAGCATCTAATACTGCTTTTAATACTTGGTTTTTTTCAATTTCAGTAGTGGTAGCTGATTCACCAGTTGTGCCATTAACAACAATTCCATCATTTCCCAGAGCAACTAAATGTTCAGCTAACTTTCCAGCACCATCAACATCAACACTTCCATCTTTAGCAAATGGGGTGATCATTGCTGTTAAAACCGTGCCAAAGGGACGGTGGTTGCTACTCATGGAATCAAGATTAGCGCTCAGGGAGCGACTCGACCATTCTTGATGAAGCAGTCGTGGGTAATTGGCATAATTTTTGCAAAATGTTCTTCATACTTCTCTGCAACCATTTCGATTTCACGTTGTGGATAGGAAGGAAAATGAGATCCTTCAGCAATTCGTCTCAATGACAAGAAGTTCATCAAAGCTCTAGAATTCATAGTCACGTAAGCACTTGAATAAATCGTGACAGGTAAAACTCCTCGAGCCACTTCTCTGGCAATTCCTGCTGCCAACATTTTTTCATAACTTATGTAAGAGCTTTCACAAGATTTTTTAAACTCTTCTTCACTTAATTTGTATTGTTCTGGAGTTCCTGGTTCAAACGTATAGGAACCAGTTTTACCAACTTGTTGTAAGTTTCTTGAAGTATTTGGAAAATAGAATTCTGGATCTAATTGTCTATATCTTCCTGATTCTTCGTTATATGAAGCAATTCTATGTCGCATGTGTTCACGCCAAACAAATATTGGAGCTTTGACATAGAAAGTAAAAATGGAATGTTCAAAAGGTGTGCCATGTCTTTCACGCATCAAGAAATTAATTAATCCAGTGTGCTCTGTCGCATCTTGATTTCTTGCAGAAGCTGAATTTGCTCTTTCACCGGCTGTTGATACTCGAGCAGCCCAAACCACATCTGAATCCGAAGCAGAGTGCTTCACTAATTCAACGGTTACATCACTTCGAAACTTCAACGGAATCGATGGTGTGGAGGAGTTAGTCACAAAAACGCACGATACCGTTTACCTACGATGAATATCTCTTCAGACGCGCGACGTTCTACTGTGACACGAAACGCAATTGGGGTTGGACTTGCTACTGGGGTTTATGGAATCTCATTTGGTGCATTAGCTGTTACTAATGGGTTTAGTTTTGCCCAGGCCCAAGTATTGAGTCTGGGACTTTTCTCTGGCGCATCACAATTTGCAGTGATCGGAATTATGGCTGCCGGTGGCAGTGCAGTTGCTGCTGTTGCAACTTCTTCCCTTTTAGGAGTTAGAAATGGTTTATATGCCTTTAGTCTTGCCCGGGTTTTAAAACTTAAGGGAATTAAAAAAGTTTTTGCATCACAAATAACAATTGATGAATCAACAGCGATGTCAATTGCTAATAATGATGATGAAGAAATGAGTAGGTGGGCTTTCTGGGCAACCGGAATTTCTGTTTTTGTTTTTTGGAACATCGCAACGGCAATCGGTGCATTTGGTGCATCATTTGTGGCAGATCCAAAGTCTCTTGGGTTAGATGCTGCTGTTGGTGCAGCTTTTCTGGCATTACTTTGGCCCCGATTGATTAACAAAGAAAATAGAACAGCAGGTGTATTCGCAGGAATTTTGGCATTATTTTTAACACCATTTGTACAACCTGGTTTACCAGTTTTAGC
>SXYE01000067.1 GCA_005789325.1 Actinomycetota bacterium | reverse complement strand
ATGTTTACCGCAAACACAATGAGCTCAGTTGCCGAAGCTTTAGGAATGGCATTGCCAGGAAGTGCATCTGCTCCTGCAATTGATTCTAGAAGAGATGATGATGCATATGCAGCTGGCGAAGCTGTTGTTAATTTAATTCGTTTAGGAATTACCACTCGAGACATTATGACTAAGAAAGCATTTGAAAACGCAATCACAATAGTTATGGCTTTAGGTGGATCAACTAATGCCATTCTTCATTTACTTGCAATTGCTCATGAAGCAAATGTTAATCTAACTATTGATGACTACAACCGAATTGGCGATAGGACTCCTCACTTAGCCGATGTTAAACCTTTTGGTCGCTATGTAATGAATGACTTAGATAAAATTGGTGGAGTACCAGTAGTTATGAAAGCATTGTTAGATGCAGGATTAATTCACGGTGATGAATTAACTGTTACAGGGAAAACTGTTGCCGAGAACTTAGCAACAATTAATCCACCAGATCCTGATGGAAAAATTATTCATGCGGTAAATAACCCAATACATAAAACCGGTGGACTAGTAATTCTTAAAGGTTCTCTTGCCCCAGAAGGTGCAGTTATTAAAGCTGCATCTATTGAATTCCCAATATTTGAAGGAACTGCAAAAGTATTTGATGATGAGAAATTTGCTATGGATGCAGTGACTCAAGGAAAAATTGTTAAAGGCGATGTTGTAGTTATTCGTTATGAAGGTCCAAAAGGTGGACCAGGAATGCGTGAGATGTTGGCTGTAACTGCAGCAATTAAAGGTGCAGGTTTAGGAAAAGATGTCATGTTAATAACTGATGGCAGATTTAGTGGGGCTACTGCTGGTTTTTGTATAGGTCACGTTGCTCCTGAAGCAACA
Organism: Actinomycetota bacterium; assembly: GCA_005789325.1. GTDB lineage: Bacteria > Actinomycetota > Actinomycetes > S36-B12 > UBA5976 > ATZT02. Next base: position 31,946 of record SXYE01000067.1, on the reverse strand, counting down.
GATGGTGGCCCAATTGCTTTGGCTCAAACTGGCGACAAGATTCGTTTAGATCTTGAAGCACGAAGACTCGATCTACTCGTTGATGAGGCTGAATTGGAAAAACGTAGAGCTACTTGGAAACCAGCTTTACCTAGATATACCACTGGAATTTTAGGAAAGTACGCAAAATTAGTTGGCTCTTCTGCTAAAGGTGCAGTCTGTAACTAGTAGTAGTTAGACCTCTGGCTAGCCCTTTATTTCGTTTCGTTGTACTCTTTGATTAATGAGAAATGCACTCGTAGTAGTTAGCGAGCGCGTCGGCTAGCAAGACTTAGCCCACGCGCCACCCTCCGTTTGCCCAAAAGGCCGGGGGGTTTTTTAGTGGGCTAAGAGCAACTGAAACAATTGAGGGATTCTCTTAAAAAAGAATTCTTCCCCGATTAAAGGAAAAATTAAATGACCGAAATAACTGGTGCACAAAGTTTGATTCAATCACTTGAATCATCTGGTGTGGATACGGTCTTTGGAATTCCTGGCGGAGCAATTCTTCCTGCTTACGATCCAATGATGGATTCAAAAAAAGTTCGACACATTTTAGTAAGACATGAACAAGGCGCAGGTCATGCTGCAGAAGGTTATGCCCAAGTAACGGGTCGAGTTGGTGTTTGCATGGCAACAAGTGGACCGGGGGCTACAAACTTAGTAACACCAATTGCTGATGCTCATATGGATTCAGTTCCAATGGTGGCAATTACTGGTCAAGTTCCCTCAAATGCAATTGGCACAGATGCTTTTCAAGAAGCAGACATTCGAGGAATTACTTTTCCAATCACCAAACACAACTATCTTGTTACCAAAGCAGATGACATTCCTCGTGCGATTGCAGAAGCTTTTCATTTAGCGTTAACTGGTCGACCAGGTCCAGTCCTAGTGGATATTTCTAAAGATGCATTGAATGCTAAAACTACTTTTAATTGGCCACCAGTTATGAATTTGCCTGGTTATCACCCAACCACAAAACCAAACTCAAAAAGAGTGAAGGAAGCAGCTGAAAGAATTGTTGCTGCTAAAAAACCTGTGCTCTATGTTGGTGGTGGAGTTATTAGATCAAATGCTTTCAAAGAATTATTACAACTTGCAGAATTAACCCAAATTCCAGTTGTAACAACTTTGATGGCTAGAGGAGCATTCCCAGATTCTCATCCTCAACATTTAGGAATGCCTGGAATGCACGGTTCAGTTGCTGCAGTTGGTTCTTTGCAACAAAGTGATTTACTTATTGCTTTAGGAACCAGATTTGATGATCGAGTAACCGGACAGCTTTCATCTTTTGCACCAGAAGCAGATGTAATCCATGTTGATATTGATCCTGCCGAAATTGGTAAAAATAGATTTGCTCATGTTCCAATTGTGGGAGATGCCAAAGAAACAATTATTGAATTAGTTGCGGCATTAAAAGATGAACATAAAGCTGGTCGCACTGGTAATTACGAGGCATGGTGGGCAAATCTCAATAGATTAAGAACTGAATACCCACTTGGATATGACCATCCAGTTGATGGATCACTTTCACCTCAATATGTAATTGAAAGAATTGGTGCCATCACTGGTCCTGATGCAATTTATGCAGCAGGAGTTGGACAACACCAAATGTGGGCAGCCCAATTTGTTAAATATGAAAAACCAGGAACTTGGCTAAACTCAGGTGGTCTAGGAACCATGGGTTATGCCATTCCTGCAGCAATGGGAGCAAAAGTTGGTGCCCCAGATAAAGATGTGTGGGCAATTGATGGCGATGGTTGCTTCCAAATGACAAATCAGGAATTAGCTACGTGCACCATTAACAACATTCCCATCAAAGTTGGTTTGATTAACAACAATGCACTTGGCATGGTTAGACAGTGGCAATCATTGTTTTACAACAATCGTTACTCCAATACAGATCTAAATAGCAATAGAGTTCCCGACTTTGTGAAGTTAGCTGATGCTTATGGTTGCCATGGGTTGCGTTGCGAAACACGCGAAGAAGTTGATAAAACAATTGAAAAAGCCCTTGGACTAAACGATGCTCCTGTGGTGATTGACTTTGTTGTTCATAAAGATGCCATGGTTTGGCCCATGGTTGCAGCAGGTATGAGTAACTCTGAAATCAAATTTGCTCGCGATATGGCACCACAATGGATGCGAAGTGATGACGAATGAGTCGCCACACTTTAAGTGTTCTTGTTGAAGATCAACCCGGTGTACTTGCTCGAATTGCAAGCTTGTTTGCTCGCCGTGGGTTCAATATTGAATCTTTAGCCGTGGGTCCAACTGAAACAGAAGGTGTTTCACGAATGACTATCGTGGTTAACGTTGCTGAATCACCACTTGAACAGGTTACAAAACAATTAAACAAGTTAATAAATGTTTTAAAGATTGTGGAACTTGATAACACTGCTGCTGTCCAACGTGAGTTACTTTTGGTGAAAGTAAAATCAGATAACAATTCTCGCTCAGCCATTTTAGAAACAGTTTCGCTCTTCAGAGCAAAAGTTGTCGATGTTGCCCCAGATGCCATAACTATTGAGGCCACCGGCAACCACGACAAGATTCAAGCACTATTGAAGGTGTTGGAGGAGTACGGAATTAAGGAACTAGTGCAGTCAGGCATGGTGGCAATCGGACGTGGAGCAAAAGCCGTTTCCGATCGCACATTACGCTCTAGCTAGAGACTTTTAATAAAAACGAGTAGAAAGAAAATAATAATGGCCGAAATGTTTTATGACAAAGATGCTGATCTAGAAATAATCAAATCTAAAAAAGTTGCAATTATTGGTTATGGCTCACAAGGTCATGCTCATGCCTTGAATCTTCACAACTCAGGTGTTGATGTTCGTGTTGGGTTGAAAGAAGGCTCTCCAAGTAGAGCAAAAGCTGAAGCAGAAGGTTTAAGAGTTGTCACTCCAGCACAAGCTGCCCAAGAAGCAGACGTAATTATGATTCTTGCTCCAGATCATGTACAAAGACACATCTATAAAGAATCAATTGAACCAAACTTAACAAGTAACAAAGCACTATTTTTCTCACACGGTTTTAATATTCGATTTGGTTACATAAAACCACCTAAAGATGTTGATGTTTGTATGGTCGCACCAAAAGGACCAGGACATTTGGTTCGTCGCGAATATCAAAACGGTCGAGGAGTTCCGGTAATTGTTGCAGTGGAACAAGACAACTCAGGTAATGCTTGGTCACTAGCGCTTTCTTATGCCAAGGCAATTGGTGGACTTCGTGCTGGTGGAATTAAAACCACATTCACAGAAGAAACCGAAACAGACTTGTTCGGAGAACAAGCAGTTTTGTGTGGTGGAACTACAGCTTTGGTTCAAGCAGGATTTGAAACTTTAGTTGAAGCTGGCTACCAACCAGAAGTTGCTTACTTTGAATGCTTACACGAATTAAAACTTATTGTTGATCTTATGTATGAAGGCGGAATTGCCAAAATGCGCTGGTCTGTATCAGACACTGCAGAATACGGTGATTATGTTTCAGGTCCAAGAGTAATCAATAAGAAAACCAAGAAGAGAATGAAGAAAATTTTGAAGGAAATTCAAAATGGAACATTCGCCAAAGAGTTTATTGATGACCAAGACAATGGTGCCAAGAAATTCAAGAAGTTCAGAAAGAAAGGCGAAGAATCACAAATTGAAGAAGTCGGCAAGAAGCTTCGCGGCTTAATGGCCTGGGTTGATAAGACCAAGGACGATTTCCAAGGAACTGTTTCTCGCTAAATCTCGATTAGCCAAATGAGCCCACTGACCTAAAATAGGTTATGTGGGCTCACATATTTCTAAGCATCCTAAAAAAGAAAAAATCTGTGTTCGTTGTTCACGGGTTATGACGTGGCGAAAATCTTGGGCTAAAAATTGGGATCAAGTTAAGTATTGCTCAGACTCATGTCGCGATAATAAATCAACTAAGTAGACTTGAAATATGTCCAAACCAATTGTTCTAATAGCAGAAGAACTTTCTCCTGCCACGGTAAAAGCTCTTGGACCAGATTTTGAAATTAGAAATTGTGATGGCTCAAATAAAGATGAACTCTTAAAAGCTATCGTTGATGTTGATGCAATTTTGGTTAGATCTGCCACAAAATTGGACAAACAAGTTTTAGCTGAAGCAAAAAAACTACGAATAATTGCTCGAGCAGGTGTTGGGCTAGATAACGTTGATGTGGCAGCAGCAACCACTCAAGGAATTATGGTGGTAAATGCTCCCACTTCAAATATAACTTCAGCAGCAGAATTAGCAGTTTCACTAATTCTAGCTACTGCTCGAAATATTGTTCCTGCAAATATTGCTTTAAAAAAAGGTGAATGGAAGAGAAGTAAATTTACTGGTATTGAGCTAAGTGAAAAAACTATTGGAATTGTGGGCTTTGGTCGAATTGGTGTATTAGTTGCACAAAGACTTGCCGGCTTTGGAGTCAATCTGATTGCTTATGACCCTTTTGTGCAGCCTGCTAAAGCGGCATCACATAACGTAAGAATTGTTTCATTAGATGAATTACTGGAACAAAGTGATTTTATTACAGTTCATTTACCAAAGACTCCAGAAACTGCAGGTTTAATTGGAGTTGAAGCTCTAAAAAAAGTTAAACCAAGTGTGAGAATTATAAATGCCTCACGAGGTGGAATTGTTAACGAAGAAGCTTTGTTTAATGCTCTTAAAGAAGGAAGAGTGGCCGGAGCTGGAATAGATGTTTATGACACTGAACCTTGCACAGATTCCCCATTATTTTCACTTGATCAAGTAGTTTCAACTCCACACTTAGGTGCATCAACAGATGAAGCCCAAGAAAAAGCTGGTATTGCTGTTGCAAAATCTGTGCGCCTAGCGTTAAGTGGCGAACTTGTTCCTGACGCTGTCAACGTAAGTGGAGGAGCAATTGCTAAACCAGTTAGACCACTACTTCCTTTGGTTGAAAACATGGGAAGAATTGCTGCTGGCTTAGTAAGTGGTGCAATAAACAGAGTTCATGTTGAAATAAGTGGTGAAGTTGTTGAAAATGAATTAAGAATTTTAGAAATTTCTGCCCTTAAGGGTTTATTAACCCAACTTGTGCACGAACCAGTTTCTTATGTGAATGCGCCTCTATTAGCAAAAGATCGTGGCATTGAAACCTCTCTTCACACCACAATTGAATCACCTAACTTCAAAGTTGTGGCAAGAGTTGAATTAACAACTACGACAGGTGAAGTCGCCTCTGCTTCTGGAACAATAACGGGTCCAAACTCAACAGTGAAATTAGTAGGGATTGATAAGTATGAAATAGATGTTGCCATTAATGAACAAATGGCTTTTATAAAATACAGCGATAAGCCTGGCATGATTGGAATTATTGGTGGCATTCTTGGTAAATCAAATATAAATATTGCAAATCTTCAACTCGCTAGAGAGACTAAAGGTGGAGATGCCTTAGTTGCTTTAACTCTTGACTCAGAAATACCTCAGGAAGTATTAAATGAATTAAGTAGCGCTTTGCAAGCTAAATTTGTTAAAGCTGTTAATTTAAGTTAGCGAACTGATCTGTTAACTGCACTAATAATTGCTTTTAATGAAGAAGTAACAATGCTTGGATCAATTCCCACACCCCACAGAACCTTTGAATTTATGGAACATTCGAGGTAGGCAGCAGCTTGTGCATCGCCACCTGCTGAAAGAGCATGTTCGTGGTAATCAAGAACTTTTAAGTTAACTCCATGAGTTGCTAGCGCGTTACAAAAAGCAGCAATTGGACCATTGCCTATACCTTTAATAACAAATTCTTTACCAGCATCTTTGATGGTGGCTGTCAAAGTAGTGTCGCCATCTACTGCTGAATCTTGAGCAACAGAAACTAATGAGAACCTTCCCCATGGTTTATCAGGATTTGGTAAGTATTCATCTTTGAAGATTTCCCACATTGCTGTAGGTAAAACTTCGCCACCTTCTGAATCTGTTACTTTTTGAATTACTTGGCTAAATTCAATTTGTAATTTTCTAGGAAGATCTAATTGGTGTTCAGTCTTCATAATGTAGGCAACTCCACCTTTGCCTGATTGAGAATTAACGCGAATTACTGCTTCATAGGTTCTACCAACATCTTTAGGGTCAATTGGCAAGTAAGGAACTTGCCAATTAAAATCATCAACAGATTTGCCAGCTTTATCGGCATCTTTTTGTAAAGCTTTTAAACCTTTGTTGATAGCATCTTGATGAGAACCTGAAAACGCAGTGAAAACTAAATCTCCACCATAAGGATGTCTCTCAGCAACTGGTAATTGATTGCAATATTCAACTGTTCGTTTAATTTCGTCAATATCACTGAAATCAATTTGGGGATCAATACCTTGACTAAACAAGTTTAATCCCAAAGTAACAAGACAAACATTTCCAGTTCTTTCACCATTTCCAAAAAGACAACCTTCAATTCGATCTGCTCCAGCTAAATAACCAAGTTCTGCTGCAGCAACAGCTGTTCCACGATCGTTGTGTGGGTGAAGTGAAAGAATCACACCTTCTCTTCTTGTTAAGTTTCTATTCATCCACTCAATTGAGTCTGCATAAACATTTGGTGAAGCCATTTCAACTGTGGCAGGCAAATTGATAACACTTGGACGATCCTTAGTTGGTTGCCACACCTCATTTACTGCGTTACAAACTTCAGCGGCATATTCAAGTTCAGTACCTGTAAAAGATTCAGGAGAATACTCAAAAAAGATTTCACTCTTACCCATTTGTTCGGCATATTTTGCTACTAATTGAGCACCCTGCACTGCGATGTCTTTGATTCCATCTCTATCTAAATCAAAAACAACTCTTCTTTGTAGAGTTGAAGTTGAGTTATAAACGTGCACAATTGCATTGCCCACACCTTCAAGAGATTCATATGTTTTTTCAATTAAATGCTCACGTGCTTGAGTTAGTACTTGAATAACCACATCATCTGGAATCACATCATCTTTGATTAATTGGCGCACAAAATCAAAATCATTTTGAGAAGCTGCTGGGAAACCAACTTCAATTTCTTTGTACCCCATCTTGACTAACAACTCGAACATTTTTCTCTTACGAGAAGGTGTCATTGGATCAATAAGTGCTTGGTTACCATCTCGAAGGTCCACAGCACACCAACGTGGAGCTTTGGTGATTTTCTTACTTGGCCAGGTGCGATCTTTTAAATCAATAGGGGTAAATGCTTCATAGCGCTGAAACTTCATCGGGGAAGTTTTTTGATTATTGTTTTTCATTTTGCTTTTGACCTCTTCAAGTTAGTCGCTGTGGGGAATGCAGACCAGCAATAGCGAACTCCCGCAGCGAGGAGGCCAGTCGTTAGGCCTCGCTGCGGCTTTGAAGTAGCAAGCAACGAATCATTAGGACTTAAGGGTAGCAGGCACAAAATAAGTAGCGCAGCCCTACGCTGTACTTATTATGAATTCCTATCGCATCGCGTTAATTCCTGGTGACGGCATCGGTGTCGATGTTGTTAATGAAGGTTGCAAAGTACTTGATGCTGTGGGCAAAAAGTTTGAAACCCAAAATTATGATTTAGGAGCTAATCGCTACCTAAAATCTGGAGAAACACTTCCTGATTCAGTTTTAGCGGAATTAAAGAAATTTGACGCAATTTTGCTTGGTGCTGTGGGAGATCCAAAAGTTGCTCCAGGAATTTTAGAGCGTGGGCTTTTACTTAGATTACGTTTTGAATTAGATCACTATGTGAATTTGCGTCCAGTTAAGTTATTTCCCGGAGTAACTACTCCTCTAGCGCGTAAAACTCCTGAAAACATTGACATGGTTGTTGTTAGAGAAGGAACTGAAGGATCTTACGTTGGAGCAGGTGGTGTTTTAAGAAAAGGCACCAAAGATGAACTTGCAACTGAAGAATCTTTGAACACAGCTTTTGGTGCAGAGAGAGTAATTCGTGATGCTTTTAAGCGTGCTCAAAGTCGCCGTAAGCATTTAACACTTGTTCATAAAGCAAATGTTTTAGTTTTTGCAGGCGATATGTGGAAGCGAACTTTTGATCGCGTGGCCAAAGAATTCAGTGATGTTAAAACTGATTACCAGCACGTTGATGCAGCGTCAATGTTTTTTGTGACCAATCCTGAAAAATTTGATGTTGTTGTGACCGATAATTTGTTTGGCGATATCTTGACTGATATTGGTGCAGCAATTGCTGGTGGCATCGGATTAGCAGCAAGTGGCAATATCAATCCTGAGAAAACAACTCCATCTATGTTTGAACCAGTTCATGGTTCAGCTCCAGATATTGCGGGCAAAGGAATTGCAGATCCAACTGCAGCAATTATGAGTGTTTCTATGATGCTTGATCATTTGGGTGAAAAAGAAGCTGCTAAAAAAATCGAAATGGCAGTTGCAAAAGATTTAGCAACCAGAGGAACAGCTAAACGAAGCACTTCAGAAATTGGAGATGCAATAGCTAAACTGGTGAGCGCGTGACATCTTTTAGCGTTACTAAAAATTCATCACCTAAATCAGATGAAGACAGAAATGCAATTTTAAGTAATCCAGGTTTTGGTAAGCATTTCACTGATCACATGGTATTAATTGATTGGGAAAAAGACAAAGGTTTTATTAATCCACGCGTTGTTCCATATGGTCCTCTTATAATTGATCCAGCCAACATGACCTTGCATTATGGTCAAGCAATATTTGAAGGATTAAAAGCTTACAAGCATAAAGATGGCAGTATTAAAACTTTTAGACCAAGATCAAACGCAGCTAGATTTGCAAAATCTGCCAAGAGAATGGCAATGCCAGAAATTCCAGAAGAATTATTTGTGGAATCCATAAAGCAATTAATAGCTGTTGATAAAAACTGGGTTCCAGAAGATAGAGAGAAATCTCTTTATTTACGACCATTTATGTTTGCTACTGAAGTTGGTTTAGGGGTAAGACCTGCCAGTAAATACCTATTTTTATTAATTGCTTCTCCTGCCGGAAATTATTTTCCTGCTGGTATCAAACCAGTTTCTGTTTGGTTAAGTAAGGAATATGTACGAGCTGCACCTGGTGGCACGGGAGAAGCAAAATTTGCAGGAAATTATGCAGCTTCACTAATTGCTCAAGCACAAGCTGCTAATCAAGGTTGCGATCAAGTTGTGTGGCTCGATGCAATTGAGCGCCGCTTCATTGAAGAAATGGGCGGAATGAATCTTTACTTTGTTTATGGAAAAAAGAATGAAATTGTTACTCCATCTTTAACAGGATCATTGCTTGCAGGAATTACTCGGGATTCAATTTTGCAATTAGCTAAAGATTTAGGAATGACTTCAGTTGAAAGAAAAATAAGTATTGAAGACTGGAAAAAAGGTTGCGAACAAGGAGATATCACAGAAGTCTTTGCTTGCGGCACTGCTGCAGTTGTCACTCCAGTTGGATTAGTTAAATCAAGTGATGATGAATTCATTGTGGGCCAAGGTCAAACAGGTGAGGTCACTGCCAAAATTCGTGCTGCCTTGTTGGATATTCAAACTGGGGTAGCAAAAGATGAACACAATTGGACTGTTTCGGTCGGATAAATTACCCCTGTTTTAATACTGCTGTTATAGATGGGGCAAACTAAAGGCAATGAAGAACCAGGAAATTATTAGTTAAGCGCACTTAACTGGGGATAGAAACCCAAACCAAGTGTGCTGATGCCCTTCGCGAGAGCGAGGGGTTTTTTGTTTACCGGAACCAGAAAGATAAAGGAGAAAAGAAAATGTCAAACAATTCTTCTCTAGATGCTGCTGCGTTTCATATTTATGACACAACTTTAAGAGATGGTGCACAACAAGAAGGTTTAAACCTTTCAGTGCAAGACAAATTAAATATTGCTAGACACCTTGATTCATTAGGTGTGGGCTACATCGAAGGTGGATGGCCAGGAGCAAACCCTAAAGATACAGAATTTTTTGCTAAAGCTCACACAGATTTAAAACTTAAGTATGCAACCTTAGCTGCATTTGGAAGTACAAGAAGACCAAATGCTAAAGCCCAAGATGATCCACAAGTTAGAGCATTACTTGATTCAAAAGCTCAAGTTATAACTTTGGTGGCAAAATCTTTTGATCGCCATGTTGAATTAGCTTTAAAAACAACACTGGATGAAAACATTGCCATGATTAAAGACACTGTTGCTTTCCTAACATCTGAGGGAAGAAGAGTATTTCTTGATGCTGAGCATTTCTTTGATGGATATCGAAGTAATAAGAATTTTGCATTAGAAGTGGTAAATGCTGCTACTCAAGCAGGTGCTGAACTAGTTGCACTTTGTGACACCAATGGGGGAATGCTACCTAATGAATTAGGTGAAGTTGTTCACGAAGTACTCACTGCAACTAAAGCAAGAATTGGAATTCATTGCCATGATGACACTAATTGTGCTGTGGCAAATACTTTGTCTGCAGTTGATGCAGGAGCAACTCATGTGCAAGGAACAGCAAATGGTTACGGAGAACGAAGTGGTAACGCTAACTTATTTAGTGTTGTAGCAAACTTGCAATTGAAAAAAGGCAAAATAGTTGTACCAAGTGATGCGATCAAAGAAATGACCAGAATTGCTCACGCAGTAAGTGAAATTACAAACATTAATCCAAATCAACATCAACCTTATGTTGGTTTCTCAGCCTTTGCTCATAAAGCAGGACTTCACGCCAGTGCTGTGAAAATTGATCCAATGCTTTATCAACACATTGATCCTGTATTAGTGGGAAATGATATGAGAACTTTAGTTTCCGATATGGCTGGAAGAGCATCCATTGAATTAAAAGGTAAAGAAATGGGTTACAACCTTGAAGGCAATAAAGAGGTTTTAACTTCGGTTGTGGAAAAAGTTAAAGAAATGGAATCACGCGGCTACACCTTTGAAGCTGCAGATGCCTCATTTGAATTATTACTAAGAAATGAACTGGGTGAAACGGATCCAAAATATTTCACCGTTGAGTCCTGGAAAGTAACTGTTGAACAATCTGAAAAAGGCGAAGTAGTAACAGAAGCCATAGTAAAAGTTACTGCCGGAGGAAAACACCTTGAGCAAACTTCGCAAGGAAACGGTCCTGTAAATGCTCTTGATAAAGCACTAAGAGCAGCATTGGAAAAGATTTATCCTGAGTTAGCCAGTTTAGAATTAATCGATTACAAAGTTCGTATTTTGGAAGGCGTTAAAGGTACCGGTGCTGTTACCAGGGTATTAATTGAAACCACTGATGGTAATTCTCAATGGGACACTTTAGGTGTGCACGAAAATGTTATTGCTGCATCTTGGAATGCAATTTCTGATGCCGTTACTTATGGATTGTTGAAAGCTAATGTCAAATAAAGTTCGAGTTAGATTTTGTCCTTCACCAACGGGGGATCCCCATGTGGGAATGGTAAGAACTGCTTTATTCAACTGGGCTTTTGCTAAACACAACAATGGAACATTCGTATTTCGTATTGAAGACACAGATGCCGCACGAGACAGCGAAGAGTCTTATAAAGCACTTCTAGATTCAATGCGCTGGCTGGGACTTAATTGGGATGAAGGTCCAGAAGTTGGCGGAGCATTTGGTCCATATCGCCAAAGTGAGCGTATGGATATTTACAAAGATGTTGCAAAAAAACTTCACGAAAAAGGTTTTGCATATCACTGTTATTGCACACAAGAAGAAGTTGAAGAAAGAAGAAAAGCTCAAAAAGAAAAAGGTCAAACACCTGGCTATGACGCGCATTGTCGTGAATTAACGGATTCGCAAGTTGCTGAATTCAAAGCACAGGGTCGCGAACCAGTTTTAAGATTTAGAATGCCAAGTAAAACAATCACTTGGAATGATTTGGTACGTGGTGAGTTAAGTTTTGAGCACGAACATATTCCAGATTATGTGTTAGTAAGAGCAAATGGAGATCCTCTCTACACACTGGTAAATCCCACAGATGATGCCCTTATGGAAATAACACATGTTTTGAGAGGTGAGGATTTGTTATCTTCAACTCCCAGACAAATTGCACTTTATGAAGCTTTCAAACAAATTGGTGTTGGAAAAGGTGTTACCCCAGAATTTGGTCATCTCCCATATGTGATGGGGGAAGGAAACAAAAAACTTTCCAAAAGAGATCCTGAATCTAGTTTGTTGATGTATCGACGAGAAGGTTTCTTGCCAGAAGGTCTGTTGAACTATCTGGCCCTGCTGGGCTGGTCATTTGGTGATGACATTGAGTTTTTCTCCATGAAACAAATGGCAGAAAATTTTGAAATAAGTAGAGTAAGTGCTAATCCTGCCCGATTTGATATTAAAAAGTGCACAGCAATCAATGCTGATTGGATCAGAAAACTCTCCACTGAAGAATTAGCTGCTCGCATGGAAAAAAGACTTATTGAAGATGAAGTCTTACCTGCAAATGTGAACAAAGATCAAAAAGATTTACTACTAGCCGCAACTCCATTGGTTCAAGAAAGACTTGAAACACTTTCTCAAGTTCCTGGGATGTTGTCATTTCTATTTGTGGAAGAAAAGGACTTTGTAGTTGATCACGAAGATGCTGAAAAGTCTTTAACACACGATATTTTGCCTGCGTTAGCAGCAAGTGTGAAAGTTATTAATGTATTAAAAGAATTTAAGACCCAAACTTTGCATGATGAATTAAACAGAGTTTTAGTTACAGAAATGGGATTAAAACCCCGCATAGTTTTTACGGCCCTTCGAGTAGCAGTAACGGGAAGAAGAGTTTCTCCACCATTGTTTGAATCCATGGAAATCATGGGTAAAGAAAAAGTAGTTTCACGAATTGAAAAACATTTAAAGAAGTAAGCCAGTGGGGTATGGGGTAATTGGCAGCCCAGCGGTTTCTGGATCCGCTTGTCTAGGTTCGAGTCCTAGTACCCCAGCAAGATTAGTGATGTAGTAATTTTTGGTTCAACAACTTATTCTTCGAATAGGACCTCATGGTTAAGCGCAGGTTTCCTCGCCCCTTAGAAGTAATTTCATTAATTGGTTTTAGATGGCCCAACCTAAATAGAAAACAAGTAAGACTTAATAAAGCCACCAACATTTGGGATATTAGAGAAATAGCTTCAAAAAGAACCCCTCGTTCCGTTTTTGATTACACCGATGGTGCATCAGGTTCTGAAGCAAGTCTTAATAGAGCCAGAGAAACATTTAATAACGTTGAATTTTCTCCTCGCGTGTTAAGAGATGTGACAAACGTTGATACATCCGTTGATATTTTAGGAAAAAAGAACGCATTACCTTTTGCATTTGCTGCAACTGGATTTACTCGCATGATGGGTTACGAAGGTGAACCAGCAGTTGCTCGAGTGGCAGAAAAATATGGAATTCTTTATGGTTTATCAACTCTAGGCACAACTTCACCCGAAGATTTAGCTAAACAAGTTCCAAATGTGCGTCGCTGGTATCAGTTATATGTAAGACGTGAAAGAGAACCAAACGAGAGACTAATTGAAAGAGTAAAAGCTTCAGGATATGAAACTATTGTTTTGACTGTTGACACAGTAGTTGGTGGCGTGAGATATAGAGACGTTAAAAATGGTTTAACAATTCCACCAAAATTGACTTTAAAAACATTGATTGGCATGGCCAGATATCCAAAGTGGTGGATGAATCTTTTAACTACTGAACCACTTGTTTTTGCCTCCCTAGATATGAAAGATAGCGGCGGAACAGTTGCTGATTTATTATCAAAGATTTTTGATCCCTCAATTACTTTAGAAGATATTAAATGGCTTAAATCTGTTTGGAGTGGAAAATTATTAATTAAAGGTGTGCAATCAGTTGAGGATGCATTAATGCTCAAAGAAGCAGGAGTTGACGGAATAATTCTTTCTACGCATGGTGGAAGACAAATGGATAAGGCACCTGTGCCCTTAGAACTTCTTCCAGAAGTTAGAAAAGCTGTTGGTAAAGATTTCACAGTTTTGATTGACGGTGGTGTGATGGCCGGCACAGATATTTTGGCCGCTATTGGTTTGGGTGCAAATGCTGTTTTGATTGGACGTGCTTACCTGTATGGCTTGATGGCAGGTGGCGAACAAGGGGTGGATCGTGTTGTGCAATTGCTTAAAGCTGAAATTGAAATGTCAATGAGACTTCTGGGCATCACAAGTTTGGATGAACTAACACCTGATCGTGTGAGAATTCGCTAACTACGAATTTTACTTTTTCTTCGCGCTGTTAGAATTACTGAAACGGATTTTCCTACAGCCCCGTTGTGTAGCGGCCTAGCACGCTGCCCTCTCAAGGCGGTAGCGCGGGTTCGAATCCCGTCGGGGCTACACGAGGCAATAGAAAAGTAAAGGAGAAATAAAAAGTGGGTAAGACACTTGCAGAAAAAGTTTGGGATGCACACATTGTGCACCAAGCAAGTGGCGAACCAGATTTACTTTTTATTGATCTTCATTTAGTTCACGAAGTTACCTCTCCACAAGCATTTGATGGCTTAAGAGCAGCCAATAGAAAAGTTCGTCGCCCTGATTTAACACTTTTGACAGAAGATCATAACGTTCCCACCCAAGATATTGATAAACCAATTGCAGATTTAGTTTCTAGAGCACAAGTTGATGCTCTCAGAAATAATGCCAAAGAATTTGGCTTAAAGATTTTTTCTCTAGGAGATATTGATCAAGGAATTGTGCACGTTGTTGGACCACAACTTGGTTTAACGCAACCAGGAATGACTGTTGTTTGTGGAGATTCTCATACCTCAACTCATGGTGCTTTTGGGGCTTTAGCTTTTGGTATTGGCACCAGTGAAGTTGAGCATGTGCTTGCTACCCAAACATTGCCACTAAAGCCATTTAAAACTATGGCTATAACTGTTAATGGCAAACTTCCTCAAGGATCAACTGCAAAAGACATTATTTTGGCTGTGATCGCCAAAATTAGTACAGGTGGTGGTCAAGGTTATGTTTTGGAATATCGCGGTGAAGCAATTCGTGCATTGTCCATGGAAGGACGAATGACAATTTGCAACATGAGTATTGAAGCAGGAGCAAGAGCAGGAATGATTGCCCCTGATGAAACCACTTTTGAATACATGAAGGGTCGCGAATATGCCCCTAAAGGTAAAGACTGGGACGATGCTGTTTCTTATTGGAAAACTTTAAAAACTGATGATGATGCCAAATTTGATGCTGAAGTCATAATTGATGCCAACTCTCTAACACCTTTTGTTACCTGGGGAACAAATCCAGGCCAAGGTGTATCAATTGATGATGTTGTGCCAGATCCAAATTCATTTACTGACCCAACTGAAAAAACAGCAGCAGAACGTGCACTTGTTTATATGGATCTTAAGGCTGGAACAAAAATGCGTGATATCAAAGTTGACACCGTATTTTTGGGTTCCTGCACCAATGGTCGCATTGAAGACTTAAGAGCAGCTGCAGCAATTTTGAAAGGTCAAAAAGTTGCTTCCAGTGTGCGCATGATGGTTGTTCCAGGAAGTGCCAAAGTTGCCATTCAAGCAGAACATGAAGGTTTACCTGCAATCTTTAAGGCAGCAGGAGCAGATTGGCGCAGTGCTGGATGTTCAATGTGTTTGGGAATGAATCCTGACAAATTAAAACCAGGAGAGCGCGCTGCCTCTACTTCAAATAGAAATTTCGAAGGTCGACAGGGCCCCGGGGGAAGAACTCATTTAGTTTCACCTTTAGTGGCTGCAGCTACAGCAATTACTGGACACCTTTCAACACCGGATGAAATCAAATAATGGAAAAATTCGTAACTCACACAGGTACAGGTCTGCCTTTAAGAAGAAGTAACGTTGACACCGATCAAATCATTCCTGCCGAATACTTAAAACGTATTACTCGTCACGGATTTGAAGATGCTTTGTTTAAAGCCTGGCGTGAAGACCCAAGTTTTGTGTTGAACAAACCTGAATACAAAAAGGCCACAATCTTGGTTGCTGGACCTGAATTTGGCACAGGATCTTCTCGCGAACATGCCGTTTGGGCATTGATGGATTATGGGTTCAAAGTGGTTTTGTCGTCTCGCTATGCAGATATCTTCCGTGGTAACTCTGGCAAAGCAGGACTTGTCACAGCAGAAGTTCCCCAAGATGTGATTGAAAAGATTTGGGCCATGATTGAAAAAGATCCCAACACTCAAATAACCGTTGATCTGGATAAAAGACAAGTCAAAGCAGGGGACTTGCTCGCAGATTTTCAAATAGATGACTATGTTAGATGGCGTTTAATGGAAGGTTTGGACGATATTGGCTTAACTCTTCGTCACGAATCCAAGATAACTGAGTTTGAAAAGTCTCGTCCTAGTTATAAACCTGTCACTTTGTAAGTCACACCAGTAACATTTTGTTCCATAAAACTTCGATTTTTCGAATATCAATTCAAATTTTGCCTATAAAATAAGAACTTTTTGGGTGTGTCGTGCAAAAAACCCTTATTTTATTGCGTAATTTTATCCCTAGCAATAAAAATCTTTTATTGCTAGCCATAAAAAGCTAAAGAACTTTAGAAAGGTTCGAAAAGTTGAAGAAGCCAGACTTAGCAGACTTAGTGCAACAACATTTTGAAGCCAATCGTCGTCAAGCTCTAGATTTCGTAGATGTGTTTTTTGACACGATCACCAATGCAGTTGCATCAGGTGACAAGGTTTCAATCGCAGGATTTGGTATCTGGGAAAAGAAAAACCGCCCAGCCAGAATGGCACGTAACCCAATGACAGGTGCTCCAGTAAAAGTTCCTGCCAAGACAGTTGCCAAATTCAGACCAGCAGCAGATTTCAAAGCAATCGTGCTTGGTGGAAAAAGAGCAGCAAAGAAAGCCAAAAAAGCTACTGCCAAAAAAACCAAAAAGGTTTCAAAAGGCAAGTCAATTCTTGGTTTGAAGAAAAAAGCAAAAAAGAAGCGCTAATTCGCTGATTTTTAAGTTGATGCCCGGTCGCAGTTTCTGCTACCGGGCATCATGCTGATTGGATACAGGGTATGGCCCGGGTCTCGCAAAAATCTCGTTTGGGATTTGTTTACAGATTAATTGTTTTTATACTTCGCCCACTTTTGGTTTTAATAACTAAGCGCGATTATCGCGGCGGGCAAAATCTAAATATTGATTCAGGAATTATCGCAGCTATGAATCACAATTCTTGGTTTGATCCTTTTGTGGTGGCACAGTTTATGTGGGATAACAATCGTCCGCCAAAATTCTTAGCAAAATCTGCGATATTTAAAGTTCCAGTAATTGGTCAACTTGTTTATTTAGCTGGACAAATTCCTGTTTATCGTGAATCACGACATGCAAAAATTGCTGTTCGAGGTGCCATTGCTGCTGTTGAAAAAGGTGAAGCAGTGGTGTTAAGTCCTGAAGGAACACTAACTAGAGATCCAGATCTTTGGCCCATGGATGGAAAAACTGGTGCAGCACGTATCGCACTTGCTACCAAAGCTCCTGTTATTCCGGTTGCGCACTGGGGCGCACAATTAGTTTTGGCGCCATATTCAAAGAAATTAAAACTTTTTCCCCGCAAAACCATGATTGTTGCTGCTGGAAAACCTGTTGAATTATCTGATCTTTATGACCAGGAAATCACCGGAGAATTACTCAAAGAGGCGACCTCTAGAATTATGGATGCGATAACTAATGAATTAGCAATCATTAGGAATCAAACTCCGCCGGCACAAAGATTGCCTTGGACAAAGGAAAGACCATAGAAACAGTTGCGGTGATGGGTGGTGGTGCATGGGCCACAGCTTGTGCTCAAGTTTTAGCAGATTCTGGTCACAATGTTTTGCTTTGGGCAAGAAATGAAGCAGTTGTTAAAGACATTAATGAAAACAACAAGAACTCAAAATTTCATCCAGGGGTAAAACTGTCTTCACGTATCACCGCTACTACTTCGGCTAAAGATGCCTTAGAAAATAAAGAACTAGTCTTCTTTGCATTACCTGCTCAATCATTAAGAGAAAACTTAGAGGCCTGGAAAGGCTTTGTTTCTTCTACTGCGATTTTTGTTTCACTTATTAAAGGTATTGAGAATTCAACTCGAATGAGAATTTCTGAAGTAATTGCCGATGTATTTAAATGTTCTGAAAATCGGGTAGCAGTAGTTAGTGGACCTAATTTGGCTGGTGAGATTATCCATCGTCAACCAACTGCCACAACGATTGCTTGTACTGACGAAGATGTTGCAGCAGATGTGGCAAATGCGATGGCAACTAATTATTTCCGAGCATTTTGGACCACAGATGTTGTGGGTACAGAATTAGCTGGTGCGATCAAAAACATTGTGGCAATTGCAAATGGGATTGCTGTTGGTTTAGGACTTGGTGAAAACACACAATCGGCACTAATTACTAGAGGTTTAGCAGAAATGACAAGGCTCGGTGTTGCTCTTGGTGCTAAAACTGAAACATTTTTAGGTTTAGCAGGGATTGGTGATTTGATTGCAACATCACAATCACCACTTTCTAGAAACAGAACTTTTGGTGAAGCCCTAGGACATGGGGCCACAATTGATGAAGCGCAATTAAAAGCTCACGGAACTGTGGAAGGTGCAAAAAGTTTGGCACCACTTTTAGCAATTGCCGCAAAATATGATTTAGATATGCCCATTGCTGCCCAAGTATTAAGAGTGATTCGCGATGGCGATGACGCTCATGATGTGATGTCTGCTTTGCTGGATCAGCCCATAACAGCAGAACACGAATAGAATGTTTTCGTGGAAAAAATAAGAGTTGGAGTTTTGTTCGGAGGAAGATCTTCTGAGCATTCAATTTCTTGCATTTCTGCAAACAGCATCATCAATGTCATAGACAGAGAAAAATATGAGGTTATTCCTATTGGAATAACCAAAGATAATTCTTGGGTAATTTTCTCAGATAAAACACCCTTTCTAACTCTTTCTAAAACTGAACTTCCTGAAGTGACAAAAGAAGGAATTCAAGACAATAAACCTGCAATCTTTTCTAAATTTCCACCAGAAGAATTAGTTTCTTTAGATGTTATTTTTCCGGTATTGCATGGGCCATATGGTGAAGATGGAACTATTCAAGGACTAATTGATTTACATGCCATCGCTTTTGTGGGGGCAGGGGTTTTGAGCTCATCAATTGGTATGGATAAAACCACTTCTAAAGCTTTATTAAAGGCAGCTGGATTTCCGGTAGGAGATTTTGTAACAATTCTGGATTCACAATGGACTAATGACAAAGCAAACGTTTTAAAGAAAATTCAAGAACTAACTTTGCCTGTGTTTGTTAAACCAGCAAGAGCTGGAAGCTCTGTGGGAATACAAAAAATAAAAGAATTCTCAAAAGTGGAAAAAGCTATAGAAGAGGCAAGACTTCACGATAAAAGAATTATTGTGGAAGCAAGCATTGAAAATGCTCGGGAAATTGAATGTGCTGTGATTACTGGTGAAGAAAGAAAACCAGCCAAGGCCTCCTTACCTGCAGAAATTATTGTTAAAAAAGGACATGAATTTTATGATTTTGAAGCAAAATATATGGATGATTCTGCTGAGTTAGTTGTGCCAGCAAAACTTGACAAGAAAGTTCTAGCAGATCTACAAAAGATGGCTGTTAATGTTTTTGACTTTTTTAACTGCGAAGGTTTAGCTCGTATTGATTTCTTTATCACCAAAGATGATGAAATTTTAGTTAATGAAATAAACACCATGCCTGGCTTTACCCCAATTTCGATGTTTCCTCGAATGTGGGAAGCAACGGGTATGAAATACAAAGAATTAGTTGATTACTTAATCCAAGAGGCTTTAAATAGACCTATTGGTTTGCACTAGTTAGGGATTAACGATTGGGCAGGTAAGTGTTCTACTTATGCCTTTTACACTCTGCACTTTTGTTAAAACTACCTTGGCAAGTTCATCAATCGAATTAGCTTCAGCTCGAACAATGACGTCATAGGGACCAGTCACGTGAACAGCATTAATCACACCTTCTATGGCATTGATTGCTTGAGCAACCTCATCTGACTTGCCAACGTCGGTTTGCACCAAGATGTAGGCCTGAACACTCATTGTGATTTTCAACTTTCTTTATCCGATAGTGAGCATAAACTTACATTTAAGTTAGATAATTGGTTAGGGGGAGATGACGATGAGTGAGCAAACAATTGCCGACTTAGGCGAATTTGGCTTTGTTGAGTTACTCAAATCTCGTCTTGCTCCGGCTTCGCAAGTTTTACTTGGCTTAGGCGATGATGCAGCAATTGTTCAACTTGATTCTTCTCGAGTTGTAGCTTCCACTGACATGTTGGTAGAAGGTCAACATTTTAAAAAAGATTGGTCAAGTGCAAGAGACATTGGACATCGTGCAGCTGCCGCTAATTTAGCCGACATCATTGCTACAGGGGCCACACCAACTGCTTTACTTATTGGTTTAGCAATTCCTAGTGCAACAAAAGTTGATTGGTTAATTGAACTTGTTGATGGGATATGTGAAGAAGCAGCATTAGTCAACACAGCCGTGGTAGGTGGAGACACCACTAAATCTGAAACTTTGACTATTTCAATTACCGCTTTAGGAAACATTAATGATTCAGGTTTATCCCAAGCACCTCTCAAAAGAAGTGGTGCAGAACCTGGAAATTTAGTAATTTTGGCAGGTCGTTTGGGTTGGGCTGAAGCAGGATTAAATGCTTTAAGAAGAGGATTCAAGTCGCCCAAGATAGTTTGTGATGCACACCGAAGACCTAAGGTTCCATACTTTGCCGGAACAATTGCTAAAGATTTTGTTTCTTCCATGATTGATATTTCAGACGGATTATTGCAAGATTTAAACCACATCGCTAAAGCATCAGATGTTCACATTGATATTAAAACCACGGCCCTAATTCCTGAACAAGAAATATTAGATGTGGCAGCTGCTTTAAATGTTGATCCCATGATTTGGGTTATGACTGGGGGAGATGATCATGCTTTTGTTGCCACCTTGCCAAGATCTAGACAAGTTCCTGATGGATTCAAAGTCATTGGGGAAGTGTTCAAAGGTGAAGCGCAAGTAACAATTGACGGGAAACATTTTCTTGGCCCCAAAGGCCACGATCATTTTAAATTTAGTTAGCGAATAACTTTGCCTGC
This sequence comes from Actinomycetota bacterium, assembly GCA_005789325.1. Lineage (GTDB taxonomy): Bacteria > Actinomycetota > Actinomycetes > S36-B12 > UBA5976 > ATZT02. The sequence goes on along the minus strand of SXYE01000067.1, from coordinate 10,887 downwards.
GCGTAGGCAGGAAGTACAAACATTAACGTGCTTTGGAGTTCCCTTGATTACAGCTTTAACTCTTTGAATATTTGGATTGAAGCGTCTTTTAGTTTTAACGTTGGAATGTGAAACTTGGTGACCAAAACCTGGTCCTTTGCCACAAACATCGCATTTGGCGGCCATCTGAATTTTCACTCCCACTTTATTTAATTGCACTTTTTGGCAACTTGTAAGAGCCTACCTAAGGCATTGAATGCGCCTTGAAAGCACCCACTAAGCCTAGGCTGGAACCAACGATGGTTCACCTAAATTCCTCGCTGATTGATGTCTTAGGCGGTCGGTCAGCAAAACTTTTATCCACTGCTTTTGGTTATGAAACAGTGGAAGATTTGGTGCGCCACTATCCAAGACGTTATGCCAAACGTGGTGAATTAACTGATCTTAAATCTTTAAGAATTGGCGAACATGCCACAGTCTTAGCTGAAGTTGCTTCAGCCAAAGAAGCACCAATGAAAGGCAGAAGAACAACCAGATTAGAAGTAGTAGTTACAGATGGAAAGAAAACAATTGATTTAGCTTTCTTTGCCATGGCAAGTATGCATAAGAAAAGATTAATTCCAGGAATCCAAGGTTTGTTTGCTGGAAAAGTTCAGGAATATCGTGGGCGCAAACAACTAATTCATCCCGAATACATTTTGACTGCCCAACAGGGTGAAGAAACAGATCCTGATGTCATTGAAATGTTTGCTAAAGCTTTAATTCCGGTTTATCCAGCAACAGGTTCAGTGCCAAGTTGGAGAACTGCCAAAGCTATTAAATTTGTGATGAGCCAGTTAGAAATCCAAGCAGACGATGACGTTGTTCCCCAAGAGATGCAAGAAGAATTAGGGCTTATTTCTTTCAAGCAAGCAATTACTTGGATTCATGAACCAGAAACTTTTGAACAAGTAGCAATGGCTTTAAACAGGTTGAAATTTGATGAAGCATTTGTCTTACAAACAGTTTTGTTGCAAAGAAGAGCAAAAGAATCTCAACTTCCTGCTACTGCACGTAAACAAGTAATTGATGGATTAGTAACTCAATTTGATAAGAATCTGCCATTTGAATTAACCAATGGGCAAAAAGAAATAGGCGAAGCTCTCTTTGCAGAAATTGCCCAAACTCACCCCATGCATCGATTACTTCAGGGGGATGTGGGAAGTGGAAAAACAATTGTGGCTCTTCGAGCGATGCTCGCAGCAGTTGATGCTGGTGGGCAAGCAGCTTTACTGGCACCAACTGAAGTTCTAGCAGGACAACATTTAAGAACGATAAAGAAATTGATGGGATCTCTTGCGACAAAGGGTGAATTAGGTGGAAGTGAAATTGGCACAAAAGTTGAATTACTTACCGGTTCAGTAACAGGTGCCAATAGATCAAATGTGTTAGCAAGTATTGCCAATGGTGATGCAGGAATCGTGGTGGGAACTCACGCGATCATTCAAGAAGGTGTGAAATTTAAAGATCTAGCGTTAGTAGTTGTGGATGAACAACATCGATTTGGAGTTGAACAAAGAGCAGCTTTGGCTGCTAAATCTCCTGGAGATAAAAGACCACACGTATTAGTAATGACCGCAACACCAATTCCTAGAACTGTTGCAATGACTGTGTTTGGCGATCTTGATATTTGTTCATTAAAAGAATTACCGCAAGGAAGAAGTCCAATTACAACTCACGTTGTTTTATCAGTTGAAAAACCTGGACACTTGGAAAGAGGTTGGCAAAGAGCTGTTGAAGAAGTTAAAAATGGTCACCAGGTTTATATAGTTGCACCGCGCATTGGTGGGGCAGCAGCAGAAGATGATGCAGATTTAGAATTTGAAGACGAGAAACGTCCACCATTAGCTGTCCTTGAAGTAGCACCAATGCTTTCTGGTGGTCCACTTAAAGATGTGCGCGTTGGTGTTTTACATGGCCGAATGTCTAGTGAAGAAAAAGATGACATCATGCGCAGATTTAATGCCGGACCTAGTGCAAAAGATGGCATCGATGTTTTAGTTTCCACCACGGTGATTGAAGTTGGTGTTGATGTTCCCAATGCAACGATGATGATAATTCTTGATGCTGATCGTTTTGGCGTTAGCCAATTGCATCAGTTACGCGGTCGAATTGGTCGAGGAAAAGAACCTGGTATTTGTTTATTTGTAACTGAATCTCCAGAAGATTCTCCAGCTAGAGAAAGACTTGCTGCAGTTGCCTCAACCACAGATGGTTTTGAATTAGCTCAACTTGATTTAGAAATAAGAAGAGAAGGAAATGTCTTAGGGTCAAGACAATCAGGCAGAAAATCTTCTTTGAAATTACTCCAAGTTGTCAAAGATGTAGAGATAGTAGAATTAGCCAGAGATGCCTGCAAGAAACTAATTGAAGAAGATTACACACTTGCCCATGTTGTGCCATTGCAAAAAGCGGTGCTTGAAATTGAAAAAGAAGCAGAAACTGAATTCTTGGAGAAGAATTAAATGACCAGAATTATTGCCGGTGAACTTAGGGGAAGACTGCTGAAAGTTCCTGATGAAGGAACAAGACCCACAGCACAACGAGTACGTGAAGCAGTTTTTTCAACTCTAACTTCACTAGATGCCATTGCTGAGGTTTGTGTTTTAGATTTATTTGCTGGAAGCGGAGCCTTAGGTCTTGAAGCAATTTCTAGGGGTGCAAGCTATTGCATTTTTATAGAAAATAACAGAAATGCAGTCTCTGTAATAAATAAAAATATTCAAGACTTAAATATCAAAGCACATGTGGTTGATGGCAAGGTAGAGACTCTTTTGGCAGCGAAACCTGTTGAGAAATTAAATATGCCAGCACAATTGATATTTCTTGACCCACCCTATGAAATGTCATTGGAGCAAATCGCAAAAGTGATAACTCAAGGTTTAGCTAATTCCTGGTTTTCAGACGATGCAATCCTGGTTGTCGAAACTGCCAAGAGATCTGGGGACTTTGTTTGGCCTGATGGCTTCGAAAGCATTCGAGATAAGAGTTATGGCGATACGTGTGTTTGGTACGGTCAAGTATGCAAAAAGTAGTTTGCCCCGGTTCCTTTGATCCAGTAACTAATGGTCATATCGATGTCTTCAAAAGAGCATCAGATATCGCTGATGAAGTAGTGGTGGCTGTTTTAGTTAATCATTCCAAAACTGGTTTATTTACTATTGAAGAACGAGTTGAGTTAATAAGACAATCCTGTCAGCATCTTCCTAAGGTAAGTGTTGAAACATTTGATGGACTTTTAGTAGATTTTTGTAAAACCCGTGGAGTTAATGCGATGGTTAAAGGTTTGAGAGCAGTCAGTGATTTTGATTATGAATTGCAAATGTCTCAAATGAACTATCAATTAGGGGCGGTAGAAACATTGTTTGTGGCAACAAATCCTCTTTACTCTTTTCTGTCTTCAAGTTTGGTACGAGAAGTGGCAAGACATGGGGGAGACATTTCAACTTCAGTGCCAAAACCAGTAGCCATGGCTTTGAAAGCGAAGTATCAGAAATAACACTATGGAATCCTTACAACTCATTGAGCAAATTTTAAGTCAAATAGAAGAAGCACGCTCAGTGCCATTGTCTCGAGACGGTGCCTTAGTTAATCGCCAAGAAATGATTAATCTGTTAAATGATCTTAAAAAAATACTTCCGCAAGATATTTTGCAGGCAAATCATTTACTAGACAACAAAGAAGCTGTCATGGAAGAAGGTCGTTTAGCTGGACATGCCTTAATTGAGCAATCACGGGCAGAGGCAAACAGACTCGTTTCTCAAACAGAGATTGTGCAACAAGCTAATCAAAGAGCCCAAGAAATTATGAAACAAGTTGACGAAGAATTACGCAGAATGCGCAATGAAACTGATGAATATATTGATGCCAGGTTAGCTAATTTTGAAATCACGTTGAACAGAACACTTTTGGCTGTAAAGCGTGGTCGTGAAAAAATAACTGGTAATTCATCTTTTAACAATCAAGGATAAAATTGAAGAAAAAACTGGATGTGCGAGATCCACTAGTCATTGATGTGCATGAATTGCCTCGAAGAGCTGGTGAATCTAAAAATATCAATACTGTAATTAAGTTACCTAACTCTTTAAGTAATGGACCAGTGATAGTTCCTGCTGAAACTGTGGTTGACCTAGATCTTTTATTAGAGGCAGTGGTTGATGGAGTGTTGGTAACAGGGGAAGTTTATTTGGAAGCAGAAACTGAATGTTCTCGCTGTTTAGATCCAGTTGAGTTTGAAATTGACGCCACTATTACTGATCTTTATGTTTATGAAGACAAAGAAATAAACAGTGATGATGAAGCAGATGAGATTAGAAAGATGCAAGGAGATTTGATAGATCTTGAACCTGCCCTCATAGATGCGGTGGTGCTTGAACTGCCAACCAGACCTCTTTGCAATGATGAATGCCTTGGACTTTGTGCCCAGTGTGGAATTCGTCTCGAAGAGGATCCTGAACACAAGCATGAAATAATAGATCCGCGATGGTCAAAGCTATCGCAATTAAAGGAAGAGAAGTAGAGAAAAGTGCCAGTACCAAAACGAAAGATGTCGCGTTCAAATACACGCAATCGTCGCGCACAATGGAAAGCAAGTGTTCCAACTTTAGTTACCTGTGATCGTTGTCGTTCAGAAAAACTTCCACACACTGCATGTCCAACATGTGGTACATACGCAAAACGTCAAGTCACAAATCCATAAATAAATTTGCAATATGCGCGAATTAGTAGCGCGCTTAGGCGTTGAGTTATCGGAAGAAATATTAAAACAAGCAATCACGCATCGTTCTTTTTCTTATGAAAATGGTGGTGTGCCCACCAATGAAAGACTTGAATTCTTAGGCGATTCCGTTTTAGGAATTGTGATTACTGATGAGCTTTATAGAAAAAATCCTGATGCACAAGAAGGTCAATTAGCAAAACTTCGTGCCGCAGTTGTTAACGCTAAAGCCTTAGCTGATGTAGCAAGAACTCTTGGTTTAGGTGAATTTCTTTTACTTGGAAAAGGTGAAGAAGCAACTGGTGGTCGTGATAAATCAAGTATTTTGGCTGACGCAGTTGAAGCAATCTTGGGTGCAATTTATGTTGAACATGGTTTAGCAAAATCAGGAGAAGTTATTTTGCAACTTTTTGCTCCAATTTTAGCGGCCAGCGCAGAACTTGGTGCAGGCCTTGATTGGAAAACAAGTTTGGCTGAATTAGTAAACTCTAAGTCTTTAGGCGCAATTGAGTATGTGATTGAACAATCAGGTCCAGATCACGACAAAAGATTTAGTGCACAAGTCAAAGTTGGGCAAGATTTATACGGCAATGGTGAAGGTAAAAGTAAAAAAGAAGCTGAACAGCATGCTGCTGCCTCTGCTTACACAGAGATAAATAACTTAAGACCTTAAATGCCAGAGTTACCAGAAGTTGAAGTTGTTCGTAAAGGCTTAGCTAAGCATGTTAAAAACAGGAAAATAAGTAAAGCAAAAGTTAGAAACAATAGGGCTTTAAGAAACTTTGAGTTCAGTTCTAAAACATTTGAAAAGACTGTTTCAGGTTTTACAATCAACTCAGTTGAGCGTCGTGGAAAGTTTTTGTGGATGACGTTGAAAAACTCTTCGCAAGCCATCAGTGCACATTTAGGTATGAGTGGTCAGATGTTGATGGTCAAAAAAGATGAGAAACCCTCAACTCATGCTCGAGTCACTTTTGATTTCTCAGATACCAAAAGAAGTCTGCACTTTATTGATCAAAGGACTTTTGGTTGGGTCAACCTAGAAGAGCTTGTTGAAGCAAAAGATAAAAGACTTGTTCCCCAATCTGTTTTACACATTTCACCTGATTTGTTTGAAGAAACATTTGATATGGATAAAACAATTTCTAATATCAAGAGAAGAAAAACTGGTATCAAACAAGCACTTTTAAATCAAGAAATAGTTGCAGGAATTGGCAACATTTATGCCGATGAAGCTTTATGGCTAGCAAAAACTCACTGGGCAGATGTGTGTGAAAACTTAAGTGAAAAAAAGATTAAAGAAATATTAGTAAGTGCAAAAGAAGTGATGGCTAAAGCGTTAGAAAAAGGGGGCACTTCCTTTGATGATCTATACATCGACGTCAATGGTGAAAGTGGTTACTTCGAAAACGAATTGAACGCATATGGCCGCGAAGGTGAAAGGTGTTACAGGTGTGATTTGGAAATGGTCAGAGAAGCCTTTTCTAACAACAGAAGTTCAACAATCTGTCCTAATTGTCAACCTCGAGTAAGGCCTCATAGATAGAGTTAGAGGGTTAAGACAAACCCATTAAATCCGGAGGCAGATCTTGTATTTAAAGAGTCTGACTATTCGCGGATTTAAATCATTTGCTTCTGCTACAACTTTAAATTTTGAACAAGGCATTACTGCTGTTGTGGGACCTAATGGTTCTGGTAAATCAAATGTTGTTGACGCAATTGCTTGGGTAATGGGTGAACAAGGCGCCAAAACTTTAAGAGGTGGCGTTATGGATGACGTTATCTTTAAAGGATCTGCTGGACGAGCACCTTTGGGACGAGCAGAAGTTGTTTTAACAATTGATAACACAGATGGTGCTCTACCAATTGACTATGCAGAAGTAACAATCTCAAGAACTTTATTTAGAAATGGTGGATCAGAGTACGCAATTAACGGAAATGCTTCTCGCCTTTTGGATGTGCAAGAACTTCTTTCAGATTCAGGTATTGGTCGAGAGATGCACGTCATTGTTGGACAAGGCCAAGTTGCCGCGGTATTAAGTGCAACTCCAGAAGATCGCCGTGGTTTTATCGAAGAAGCAGCAGGTGTATTAAAGCATCGAAGAAGAAAAGAAAAAGCTGAAAGAAAACTTGAGGCAACTCAAGCGAACATGCTTAGATTACAAGATTTAACCACTGAAATTAGAAGACAACTTAAACCTTTAGCAAGACAAGCTGATGTGGCAAGAAAAGCACAAACAATCCAAGCTGAATTAAGAGATGCCAAATTAAGAATATTGGCTGATGACCTAACACAAATGCGCATCAACATGATGAAAGAGGTTGCTGACGAAACCATCTTGCGTGAGAAGCAGGCGGAAGTTGAAAACAAGATGAACGAAAAGAAACTTCGTGAGTCAGAACTTGAAAGACTCTTGCTGGAAGCCACACCTCGAGTTCAAACTGCTCAACAAACTTGGTTCAAACTTGCGTCATTGCGCGAAAGATTTTTTGGTACCAGATCTTTGGCTATGGAAAGATCCAAACTTGTTGCAGAAGAAATTCAGGAACAAACAACTGGTGCAGATCCAGAAGCTTTAGAAAAGGAAGCAAAAGCAACAAGAGAGAATTCTTATGAACTACAAAAAGATGTTGAGGTAGCAAAGAATTTCTTAAGCAAAGCAACTGGAGAAAGAACTGCAACTGAACAACTGTTTCAAGCAGAACAAGCACGCCAAACAAATGCCATTAAATCTGCTGCAGATAAACGTGAAGAGTTTGCCAGATTAACTGGACAAGTAAATGCCGCTAAATCTCGAATTGAAGCAAGAGCAAGTGAAGCAACCAGATTAGAAGTTGAAGTTAGAGAAGCTCGCGAACGTGCAGAGAAAGCTAGAACAGAATTTTTAGCACTTGAATCACAAATTGCGGGCCTTGATGGAGTTGAAAAAGGTTTAGATACCCAATACGAACAAGCTTCAAAAGAGTTAGCAGCAGCAGATGCCAAAGTTGCTGAATTAGAAATCAAATCTCAAGAAGCCGCTAAGTCAAAAGCAGCATTAACTGCAAGAGCTGAAGCTTTGCAACAAGCGTTATTGGAAGAAGTTGATGGTGGTGATTCACTATTAAATTCTGGTGATGATTCACTTATTGGTTCACTTGCAACACTTTTAAGAATCGAAAATGGTTGGGAATCAGCAATCGCAGTGGCCTTAGGAGATGCTGCTAATGCAATCGCAGCTAAATCAGTTAATGATGCAATTAGATCTATAAATAAATTAAAGAATAACAAAACTGGTCGCGCAGCCGTATTATTAGCTGATGCACTTTATGAACAAAACAATGCTCCTGCTGCTCCACCGTTTTCTAGAAGTGCTATCGAATTAGTTAATGCTCCATATGAATTACAAAATGCTTTAAAGAAATTACTTAAAGATGTTGTAATTGTTGAGAACCTACAAGACGCACAAGAAGCAGTCAGATTACAACCAAGACTTACAGCTGTGACAAGAGATGGTGACAAAGTCACTTCTTATTATGTAATTGGTGGAACTGTTAATACTCGTTCTCGCCTGGAAGCAAAAGCAAATGTTGAAAAGGCAGAAACTGAAAGAGATCAAGTAGGAAATCTTGCAGATCAACTTAGATTTGAATTGCAAAATGCCAAAGATGAACAAAAACGAGCTGCAGAAAAAGTTGAAGCTGCTTTAGCCCTACTTTATGAATCCGATGCAGAACTTGCAGCTGTTGCTGAAAAACTTGCTGCCCTTGGTGAACAAAATAGATCTTCACAAGCAGAAGCAGAAAGACTAGATAGTTTACTTCGCGCATCTCATACAGCTCGAGCAGATGATGAAAGAGTATTAAGAGAAATTGAACTTCGCTTAGCTAATTCTGGAACTGAACCAGAAGAAATTACTGAAATAGATTCCACAGAATTAGAAAGATTAAGAGCCCTTCTAGAAACCACTAGAGCAGCAGAAGTTGATGCACGCCTGGCTATGAGAACTGCAGAAGAAAGATTAGCTGCAGTTGTGCAAAGGGCAGAACAATTAGAAAAAACTGCCAATAGTGAAAGAGTGGCTCGATCTAGGGCATTGCAGCGTCGTGAACAAAGAAGACGTGAAGCCCATATTGCTAATGCAGTGTTTCAAGGCATAGAAACAGCCATGTCTTATTTGGAAAATTCTTTAATTACCGCAGAACATGAAAGAGATGAAGCAACCAAACATCAACAAGCGATGGAGCAAGAAGTTCAACAAGTAAGACACAGTATTCGTGATTTGGGATCAGAATTAGAACGCTTAGTTGACACAGTTCATCGTGATGAAGTTGCTCGAATGGAACAAAGATTAAGAATTGAACAAATCGAGCTAAAAGGCTTAGAAGATTATGGAATAGAAGCTGATTCCCTGTTGAAAGAATATGGACCAGATCAATTAGTTCCGCAAATTGTGCACATTGATGAAGATGCTGATCCTGATATGCCAATTCCTGCACCTAAAGAACCAGAAGCTTATGTTCGCGAAAAGCAGGAAAAACGCGCTCTTGACGCAGAAAAGAAGTTAGCACTTCTGGGACGAATTAACCCTCTAGCACTTGAAGAATTCAGTGCCTTGGAAGAAAGAAATCAATTCCTAACTGAACAACTAGAAGATGTTAAGAAAACAAGGAAAGACTTACTTGAAGTTATTGCTGAAGTTGAACAAAGAGTGCAACAGGTATTTAACGAAGCCTATAAAGATGTGGCAAGAGAATTTGAAATTGTGTTACCAAGACTTTTCCCTGGGGGAGAAGGCCGCTTAGTTTTGACCGATCCAGAAAACATGCTGACTACCGGTATAGATATCGAAGTTAAGCCACAAGGTAAAAGGTATTTAAGACTTTCATTGCTTTCTGGTGGAGAAAGATCTCTTACCGCTGTGGCATTCTTGGTTGCTTTGTTTAAGGCCAGACCATCACCGTTTTACATTCTTGATGAGGTTGAAGCAGCACTAGATGATGCCAACCTTGGTAGATTGCTTGAACTTTATGATGAACTCAGACAGAATTCTCAGTTAATCGTTGTTACACATCAGAAGAGAACTATGGAAATTTGTGACTCTCTCTATGGAATCTCAATGCGTGGAGACGGTATTTCTACAGTGGTAAGTCAAAGGATTCGCGAAGTACGAGAAGATCAACCAGCGTAAAATCTGGTCATGGGAATCTTTAGTAAGAAAAACAAGGAAGAAAAACCTTTAAAGACCAAATCAACTTTTGGCACAAGCCTAGTTAATATCTTTTCAAGAACAACCCTTGATGAACAAGCTTGGCAAGAAATTGAAGACACTCTAATAATGGCCGATGTTGGCATTAAAACAACCCAAGAAATAGTTCAAGAGTTAAAAAATAACCCAACCCTAAAAGGTGCTCATAGTGCCGAAGAAGGTAAAGAAGTCTTAAGAAATCAATTAATTGATTTTCTTGCAACTGGGGATAGAGGTTTGAATATTTCTGCCTCACCATCAGTATTGATGATGGTCGGAATAAATGGAACTGGAAAAACAACAACTGTTGGAAAACTTGCCCATAAATTAGTTAAAGCAGGAAATAAGTGCGTGCTAGGTGCTGCAGATACTTTCCGAGCAGCAGCAAGTCAACAATTACAAACTTGGGGCCAAAGAAGTTCAGTGCCTGTGGTGACAGGTGTGGAAAATTCTGAACCATCTGCTGTTGCTTTTAATGCTGTTCAAGAAGGATTAGCAGTAGGAGCCAAAGTTGTAATTATTGATACAGCTGGAAGATTGCACACTAAAGCAGGACTTATGGATGAACTAGGCAAAGTAAAAAGAGTGATCGAAAAACATGCCACAGTTACTGAAACTCTGCTAGTAATTGATGCCACCACTGGACAAAATGGATTAATTCAAGCCAGAGTTTTCACAGAAGCAGTTGAGGTAACTGGAATTGTTCTGACCAAATTAGATGGTTCTGCTAAAGGTGGAATTGTTATCGCTGTGCAAAGAGAATTAAAAGTTCCAGTTAAGTTTGTAGGCATTGGTGAAGGAATAGATGATCTGATTGAATTTAATGCCCAAGACTTTGTGGATGGGTTACTTAGTTGAGACCAACAACCAAACAAGTTATAGAACATTTCAAAATGACAACTTTGCCTGTGGAAAGTACTTATT
>SXYE01000066.1 GCA_005789325.1 Actinomycetota bacterium | reverse complement strand
TTCAGTGTGTTAGCCGGTGTTGCTGATGGAGCAATTGCTGGTTTTGGAATTGATAGCTACCGCTTAGCTTTGAGTGCCTTAAAAAAACTAATTAAGTAAATCTTTATGCCAGATTACTTAGCCAGGCGAAACTCACTTCGAAAAATCTTTCAAGACAGTGCTCAATGCGCAGTCTTTTTTGATCAAGTAGGTGTTCGCTACCTCACGGGTTTTTCGGGAAGTAATTCTGTTCTTTATGTGGGATCAGATGCTAATCAAGACCGATTGCTTACTGATTCTCGTTATACCCAAAGAGCAAAGACAGAAAGCCCAGACATAGATATAGAAATAGAAAGTGATTTCATAAAAAAACTACATGATTTACTAACCCTTAATTTAGTCAAGAAAATTGCACTTGATCCAAAGCGCACAAACTTATTGCAAGCAGATTCCTTAAAAGATAAGGATAAATTTGAAATAGTTGCCAAATCTGAAATTCTGACACCCCTTAGAGCAATTAAAGATGAATACGAGATCAAACAAATTAAGAAGGCTTGCGCGATAACAGCTGATACTTTGTGGTATCTAATTAATGATTTAAGACCAGGAATTAATGAAAGAAAAATCTCAAGTCTCTTGCAAGAAGGTTTTTTGAAGCGGGGAGCCGATGGTTTGGCTTTTGCCTCCATTGTCGCAAGTGGAGAAAACAGTGCCACACCTCATCATGAGCCATCCAAAAGAATTCTGCAGCGAGGAGACATGATCACAATTGATTGTGGAGCACTTGTAAACGGTTATCACGCTGACATGACAAGAACAGTGTTTATTGGAAGTTGTGCTGATTGGCAAAAAGACATTTATGACTTAGTAATGAATGCTCAAGCAGAGGGAAGAAAAAAACTTGTTTCTGGAGCCATTGCAGAAGATGTTGACGCAGCTGTACGAAAAGTAATCGATGTTGGAAAGTGTGGTGATTTTTTTGTGCACGGAACCGGTCATGGAGTTGGACTAGAAATTCATGAACCTGTGTTCCTGACAAAAGGTGTTAAGACTAAACTTTCCAAGGGTAGTTGTATCACTGTGGAGCCTGGCATTTATTTACCAGGAAAAGGTGGAGTCCGTATCGAAGATACGTGCTTAATCACCGATGGTGATGCAGAAGTATTAACACCAGGTTCTCACGAAATAATTTGTGTGGCTTAAGTCAGGTTTTCAAAAGATCAACTAGGAGTGGATTTGAAGTGGCAACAACTAACGATTTAAAAAACGGTATGGTCTTAAACCTTGATGGCCAACTTTGGAACATTATTGATTTTCAGCACGTAAAGCCAGGTAAAGGTGGCGCTTTTGTGCGCACCAAACTAAAAAATGTTTTGAGTGGAAAAGTAGTAGACAGAACTTTCAACGCTGGTGTAAAGATTGAGACTGCCCAAGTTGATAAAAGAGATATGCAATATCTATACAAAGACGGTGATGATTGGGTGTTTATGGACACCACAAATTATGACCAAATAACTATTAGCAATGCAACAGTTGGCGATGCTTCAAACTACATGTTGGAAAATCAAGAAGTTATGGTTGCCATGCACGAAGGCAATCCTCTCTATATAGAAATGCCTGCCAACGTAGAACTAACAATTGAATACACCGAACCAGGTTTGCAAGGAGATAGATCAAATGCTGGATCAAAATCAGCAAAATTAGAAACTGGTTTTGAAATTCAAGTGCCACTGTTTATCAATCAAGGTGAGAAAGTTCGAGTTGACACTCGCGACGGTTCTTATCTTGGTCGTGCCTAAAGATAACTAGGGCTATTAATGAGTGCACGAAGTAAGGCTCGTAAACGTGCATTAGACACTATTTTTGAAGCTGACCTAAAAGGGATTTCAATTCCTGCGACAAACACTAATGATGAGACAGATCAAGAAGTCGCAAACTATTCCTTAGACCTTGTTAAAGGGATAAAGGAAAATCAAACCCAAATAGATGAAATGATTTCTAATTCTCTTAAGGATTGGTCATTTGATCGAATCCCTAGAGTTGATAGAAACATATTAAGAATTGCTGTATATGAACTTCTATTTCAAAAAGATGTTCCAACAAATGTGGTAATTAGCGAGGCGGTTAATTTGGCTGAATCTTTGAGTACCGCTGAATCATCAGCTTTCATAAATGGAACTTTAGGAACAATTAGTAAAAAGATTTAGATTTTGTGCCCCGGGTGAGATTCGAACTCACGCTGGTACGAGTTTGAGTCGTATGCCTCTGCCAGTTGGGCTACCGGGGCGATTTGCAAATAAATCAAGTTTTGCGTTCTTAACTCTACGACACTTAAATGCCATATTCCTAGTTCGCCTAGGCTATTGAACACATATGAAGCCAACATTAAGAGTTGTAGTTGCTGAAGACGAAGCTTTAATTCGTCTTGATCTAGTTGAGATGTTGACCGAAGCCGGTTACAACGTCGTAGGCCAAGCAGGCGATGGCGAAGCAGCAATTGAATTAACGGAAAGAGAAAAACCTGATTTGGTTGTGATGGATGTAAAAATGCCCAAACTTGATGGCATTAGTGCTGCGGAAAGAATTGCTAAGCAGCGAATCGCACCAGTTGTCATTTTGACAGCGTTTTCACAAAAAGACTTAGTTGAACGAGCCAGAGATGCTGGAGCAATGGCATATCTAACAAAACCTTTCACCATTGAAGATTTAATGCCAGCCATTGAATTAGCGGTTTCTAGATTCCAAGAAATTAAACAATTAGATGCTGAAATTACAGATTTACAGGAACAATTAAAGGCTCGAAAATTGATTGAAAAAGCAAAAGGTCTATTGATGACGAAGTTACAAATTTCAGAACCCGAAGCTTTTAAGTGGATGCAGAAAACAGCAATGGATAAAAGACGTTCAATGACAGATGTTGCTCAACTAGTTATGGACGAATTCGAAAAGAATTAGTCAGCAGTTCCGTACAAACGATCTCCTGCATCACCCAAGCCTGGAACGATATAACCAACTTCATTTAATTTTTCATCAAGTCCGGCACAAACCACGGTGACATTAACATCGCTTCCAAACGCATTTTCAACATTCTTAATGCCTTCAGGAGCTGCAAGTAAACAAATTGCAACGACATCTCTGGCACCACGATCAATTAGTAGTTTGATGGCTGCAACTAATGTGCCACCAGTTGCAAGCATTGGATCCAGAACAAAAACTTGACGATTCTTAATTTCTCCAGGAATTCTTTCTGCATATGTGGTGGGTTGCAAAGTTGTTTCATCACGAACCATTCCCAAAAATCCAACTTCTGCACCAGGAAGAATGCGCATCATTCCATCAAGCATTCCCAAACCTGCTCTTAAAATTGGCACAACAATTGGTTTGGGTTTGGCAATCACAAAACCTTTTGTCTTTGTGATTGGAGTTTCTACTTCGGTTTCTTCAACCAATAAATGTCTTGTTGCTTCATAAGAAAGAAGTGTCACAAGTTCTTCAACAAGTTTTCTAAACGTAGGAGTATCGGTGTTCTTGTCTCTCAGGGTGGTTAATTTGGCTGACACCAGGGGATGATCGATGATCAGGGTTTTCATGACCTCGAGACTATCTATATACACCTGAATTTGTGGGGAAATAGACCCAAATGTGGAGGGGGTCACACTCAAGGTGAACTTCCGATTGACTTCAGGTATTCTCAAATGACCCACAGAATGATGGATACATCATTGCTTTCTGTGCCCTAGGGAAAAAAGAAAGAGGAAGTAATGTCATTAGTTAAAAGAACTATCGGCGTTGCAGCTTCTGTTGCTGTTGCATTTGCAACTTTTGTTGCACCTGCACAAGCAGCACCAGCTGGTTGCGATGGCGATATGAAGTTGATTTTCCAAGGTGGTTTGACTGGCTCAGCTGCTCAAACTGGAATTGGTGAATACAACGGTTTCAAACTTGCAGTATTGCAATACAACGAAAAGCGTGGTTCAGGTCCAAAAGTTGAACCAGGCTTTATTGATACCCAAGCAGATCCTTCACAAACACCTCCATTGGCGTTAGCAACAGTTAACGATGCATGTGTTATCGGTGTTGTTGGTGGTATGTATTCAGGTGAAACACGCGCAGCACTACCTATTTATCTAAAAGGTGGTTTGCCACTTATTTCTCCTTCAGCAACTAACGAAACATTGCCTGCAGTTGGTGGAGACGTATTCCACCGTGTAGTTGCAAATGATGGTGTACAAGGTCCAGCACTTGCTAAGTTGGCAGGAAATCAACCAAACGCGAAAGTGTTTATCGTTGACGACCAATCCACTTACGGTAAAGACCTAGCAACAATTGTTAAGAAAACACTTGCAAAGAACAAGCAAGTTGGATCTGACTCTGTTGCTACAGGTACAACCAACTTCTCATCAGTTGTTGCAAAAGTTAGAAAAGCTGGTGCAAACACCGTATTCTTCGGTGGTTACTACCCAGAAGCATCTAAGTTTGTGAAACAACTTCGCGACAACGCAGCCACAAAGAACGTTAAGTTCATTGCTGGTGACGGTGTATTAGATAACGAATACATCAAGTTGGCTAAGAAGAACGCTGAAGGAACTTCTATGACCGCTCCATACATTCCTATGGAACGTGCAGACAAGAAACTTACAGCTATCTACAAGAAGGAATACGGCGTTGCTCCAGCGGTTTATACACTTGAGGCATACAACGCAGCAGGATTCTTCCTTGCAGCTGTCAAAGCAGGAAATGACACCAGAGCAGAAATTTTGAACTACATCAACACCAATTCATACAAGGGTGTTGGTCAAACTCTAAAATTCGATGCTCAAGGTGAACCAGCAACTAAGGTGATGAACGAATTCATCGTCAAGAGTGGCAAGATCGAATACGTAGGCGCAATTAAGTAATTACGTATTTATAGTTGTAGGGTGAGGTACATTAAGTACCTCACCCTCATCAATGTCTAGGGAGTGTTTGTGGATTTTTCGATTCTGTGGACAGACTTTGCTTCTTTGCTCCTTGATGGAATCGTTGTTGGTGCAATTTATGCATTAGTCTCACTTGGCTACACACTTGTTTATGGGGTTTTACGTTTAATTAACTTTGCACATTCAGAAATATTCATGCTTGGAACATTTGCAACTTTAGGTGTAACAATGTTGCTGGGATTTACTGGTTTTGAAGAACCACTTGGAATTTTAGCTTTTCTTGGAGTATTTCTACTTGCAGCAACAGTTGCAGGAGTAGCAAGTGGATCAGCTGCGATGCTTTTAGAGGTTGTGGCCTATAGGAGATTAAGAAGAAATAATGCAAATAGGCTTTCTTCTTTGATTTCTGCAATCGGAGCTTCTTTATTTTTGGTAGAATTTTTTAGAATTATAACTGATTCAAAAGACTGGGATTTTCCAAGACTTTTAGACAAGAATTCCTTATTTCAAGTTGGTACTGCATACGTGACTGCAGACAAAATCGTTGTTTTGGTTGGCGCATTTGCTTTGATGATTATTTTAGATCGAATTATTCAAACTACAAAGCTCGGTCGAGGAATCAGGGCAGTTTCACAAGATGAAAGAACATCAATTTTGATGGGTGTTGACGTTGACCGCGTCATTGCCTTCACATTTTTAATTGGTGGCGTTCTTGCTGGTGTCGGCTCAGCTTTCTATATGTTGTTTTATGAAGCAACGAAATTCAACGTAGGATTCTTATTGGGCATCTCAGCTTTTACTGCCGCAGTACTTGGAGGAATTGGAAACATTCGAGGTGCGCTTGCTGGGTCTTTTGTTTTGGGTTTAATTCAGCAGTTCTCATCGGCTGTTCTCGGTTACAACTGGAGAGATGTCGTAACTTTCATAATTCTTGTATTAGTCCTCTTGTTTAAACCAACCGGATTATTCGGGGAAGCACTACAAAGGGCCAGAGTATGAGTACACCTAGTTCAACAAACGTACGTTTTAATCTAAGAGACAAATTTGGTGACTGGTGGGAAGGAACAACCAGAAATCAGAGAGTTTTGTTTAGAGCTGCAGTTATTGTGTTCTTTTTTATTCTGCCATTTCTGGATAACCCAATTTTGGGTACAAATGAATCAGACTTCTCTTCAGTTTTGTTTTATCCAATGGGAATGTTTGTCATCATGGCCATCGGTCTTAATATCATTGTGGGTAAGAGTGGAATCCTAGATTTAGGATATGTCGCATTTTTCGCAATCGGTGCATACACGCATGCAATTTTGAATTTGAACTTTGGTTTTCCATTTTGGATTAACGTATTTCTAGGAATGGGGTTTGCCATGCTGGCAGGCCTAATGTTGGGATTACCAGCACTTCGCTTACGAGGTGACTACTTAGCGATTATTACTTTGGGCTTTGGAGAAATTATCCGAATTTTGGCAATTAATTTTAATTTCACTGGTGGGGCTGCTGGGTTGGCCGGCATTGCTGCTCCTCCAACGTTATTTGGAATTGAATTTGTGGTTGATGATCCAAAGCCGTTTTATTGGTTGTTGCTCACTTTGATGCTATTAGTTATCTGGGCCTATCTTCGACTAGTTGCAAGGCGTCCAGGAAGAGCATGGGAAGCAATTAGAGAAGACGAAGACGTTGCTGAATTTATGGGTGTCGCGACTATGAAATATAAGCTGTGGGGATTTGTTCTTGGCGGCGCAGTAGGTGGAGCCGTAGGTGCCGTTTACGCAGGCCAAGTTACTTCAATTACTCCAGAGAACTTCACATTGCAAATATCAATCATGATTTTGGCTTGTGTGGTTTTTGGTGGAATGGGAAATATTTGGGGCGTCGCATTAGGTGCAGCATTACTTGGTTATTTCCCGGAGAAATTACGATTCTTATCTGACACACGTATCCTATTCTTCGGATTATTAATGGTTGTCATGATGAATATAAGACCAGATGGAATCATCCCTCGTAAAAAGCGTGAAAAAGTTTATGACAAGAATACTGGCCAAGAGGTAACTCGATGAGCAAAAAATTATTAGAAATTCGCAACTTAACTATGAAGTTTGGTGGAGTAGTGGCACTCTCAGAAGTAAATTTACACGTTTCTGAAGGTGAAATTGCTGCCTTGATTGGTCCAAACGGAGCAGGCAAAACAACCGTATTCAACGTAGCAACAGGTTATTACACTCCAACTGCTGGAGAAATTTTACTTGACAACGAATCAGTAGTTGGTGTTAAGACTTATAAAATTGCACGAAAAGGATTAGCAAGGACTTTTCAAAACGTAAGACTTTTTGGTGACATGACTGCATTAGAAAACGTTATGACAGGTGCAGATTCTAAAAATAAGGTTGGTTTGTTGGGGTCAATGTTTGGAACTTCAACTTCTAAAAAAGATGAAGAAAGATCACATAAGAAAGCTGCAGAGCTTCTTAACTTCATGGGAATTTCACACCGTGCCGGACAATTAGCTAAGAATCTTCCATATGGCGATCAAAGAAGATTAGAAATTGCCCGTGCATTAGCACTTGAACCAAAAGTTTTGTTACTTGATGAACCAGCAGCAGGATTTAACCCACAAGAAAAAGTTGAATTGGGTAATTTGATCAAAAAAATCCGCGATGCAGGTTTCGCTGTACTTTTGATTGAGCATGACATGAGTTTGGTTATGAAGATTTCAGATCGTGTATCTGTGCTTGATTTTGGACAAAAGATTGCTGAAGGTACTCCAAGTGAAGTTCAAAAAGATCAGAAAGTTATAGATGCTTACTTAGGGGTTGCAGACCATGCTTCTTGATATTAAAGATTTAAAAGTTTCTTACGGCAAAATTGAGGCAATAAAGGGAATCTCCTTGAACGTTGGACAGGGTGAAATTGTTACCTTAGTTGGAGCAAACGGTGCTGGTAAAACAACTCTTTTAAAAACAATTTCAGGAATTTTAAAGCCATCAGCTGGAGTTATTAATTTTGAAGGTAAAGATATTCAATCAATAGCACCTCACAACAGAGTTTTGGCAGGCTTATGTCAAGCGCCAGAAGGTCGCGGAATTTTTCCTGGAATGACAGTTTTAGAAAATCTTGAAATGGGTAAATATTCCCGTCCAGATTGGAAAAAAGAGTTACGGGAAGATTTAGATCGCGTCTACACACTTTTTCCAAGATTAAAGGAAAGACAAGGCCAAGCTGGTGGAACTCTTTCTGGCGGAGAACAACAAATGCTTTCCATTGGTAGAGCATTAATGTCTCGACCACGGCTGTTGCTATTGGATGAACCATCAATGGGTCTTGCCCCAATGTTTATTCAACAAATCTTCAAGATTATTCGAGAAATTCAAACTCAAGGTGTGTCAATTCTTTTGGTTGAACAAAATGCAGCCCAAGCTCTTTCTTGTGCAAATCGTGCCTACATCATGGAAACAGGAAATATAGTTAAAGAAGGTTCCGGTAAAGAATTGCTTAATGATGAAGTAATTAAGAAGGCCTACTTAGGAACCGGCGCCTAAATTATTTAATTGCCATAACTAATGCCACTAAAATGGGGGCATAAAATAGTGCAGGTAATAAATCAGCAACCGGTAATTGTTTAATCTTTAGTAATCTAAAACTAACTCCCACAAGAAGTAGTCCGCCTGTAACGGTGAGCGCAATTACTTGCGCTTCGTTCAAAACATCTCCCAATCCAAAACCAAGCAAGGTAAACAAGCCTTGATAAATTCCTACTGCTAAGGCTGAGAAGGCAACACCTATTCCTAGTGATGCTGCAAAGGCAATAGATGCAAAAAAATCTAGAGAGGATTTCAATGCCAATTGTTCAATTCCTTCGCCTAAGCCATCAGAGATAGAACCAAGAATTGCTAGAGGACCAACCACAAAAAGTAGAGAGGCGCTGACAAAACCTTCCACAAAATTTGCATCTTGAGATTTAATTCTTTTCTTCAAAGATTTTTTAAGTTTTTTACCAATACTTTCGAAACGATCCTCTAATCTCCATAAAGATCCCGTAATACCACCAAGAATTAAACTTCCTAAAATGATTAAGACACCCATGCCTGGGCCAACGGCATCTTTGAATTCAGGTTTTGCGATATCAATGATTGATAAACCTGCTACTAAGAGTGTCATTAATCCCAAAGCATCTGTTACAACATTTCGTGTTTTTGTTGATAACCGATCACCAAGAAGTGTTCCAATTATGGCTCCGGCCACAATCGCAACGACGTTGAGTAAAGTTCCTAAACCAATCAATTATTTATTCTTTTCTTTGAAGAATACGGTTAATCGTGCTGATGCACTTCTTTCATCTTTATCGTTAAGAATTTCTATGAAGTAACTTCCCGTTGTTTTACCAACATGTAGAGGAGTTGCGATTCCTTTAACGAAACCATCTTTAACGCTCTTATGGTGAGTTACGTTTATGTCAACACCCACAGCAACTCGATCAGGATATGCAGCAACATTTGCTGCGATCGAACCTAGAGTTTCAGCAAGAATTGCATTTGCTCCACCATTTAGAAGACCTAGAGGTTGACGATTTCCCTGCACTGGCATTGTTCCAATAGTTTTATTAGCGCTTACTTCAATTAACTTAATTCCCATTCTTTCGGCTAATTCACCAAGACCGTATTCATTCAAAGCTTTAGTCAATTCTTCTGGGGATAGCTCGCTCATTTTGATATCCGCACGGGATTTATTAAGCGGTGCGCCATCGTTATTTGCCATATCGCAAGCCTAGGATCACACTTATGGTTGACATGAAACACCCCGAACATTTATTACTGGTCGATGGCCATTCATTGGCATACCGGGCTTTTTATGCGTTGCCTTTGGATAATTTTTCAACAAGTTCAGGTCAACCCACCAATGCCGTCTTTGGTTTTACATCAATGCTTATAAACGCCATTAAGGATGAAAAACCAACACATTTAGCAATTGCGTTTGATGTTTCAAGAGAAACTTTTCGAAGAGAAATGTTTGCTGAGTACAAGGCAAATAGAGCTAAAAGTCCAGACGAATTTCGATCACAATTACCTCTAATAACAGAAGTAATTGAAGCTATGCAAATTCCTGGAATACAGATAAAAGGTTATGAAGCAGATGACATTATTGCCACTCTGGCAAAACAAGGTGAGAAAAAGGGAATGAGAGTTTCAATTTTAACTGGAGATAGAGATTCTTATCAGCTAGTTAATGATTCGATAACAGTTTTATATGCCAGAAAAGGTGTTTCAGATATTGCGCGTATGACACCTGCAGCGGTGTTAGAAAAATATGAGTTAACACCTGAACAATATCCAGACTTTGCTGCCTTAAGGGGAGATCCGTCAGATAATTTGCCATCAGTGCCAAGTGTGGGAGAAAAAACAGCAGTTAAGTGGATTAAAGAATATGGAAACTTAGACGAACTTATTAAACATGCAAATGAAATATCTGGCAAAGTTGGAGAGTCATTAAGGGCCAATATTGAACAAGTCAAGCTAAATAGAAAGATGACTGAACTTGTTAAAGACGTTTCCTTAGATGTAGGTGTTGATCAATTAGCAGTTAAAGAACTAGATATTGATCTTGTGAACAAAGTCTTCACAGCTCTTGAATTTAAATCTTTACGTGAAAAACTCATAGGTAGCGCATCGGTAAGTAAAGATTCTTCCAAGAAACCAAAACAGAGTTCATTTAAAGTTCAGAAATACAATTCTGGTGGTTTGGGAAAGTGGCTTGAGGAGAATACAAATGAGTTGATAGCACTTGATGTTCAATTTGAGAGTTTTGCAGCGAAATTCAAAGAAATTGCATGGGGAATTGCAAGATCAAGTGATGGTATTGCCTTTTCGCAGGACGAATTAAGTCAAGATGATTTAACTCAGTTAAAGAAATTTCTTTCAAATAAAGAAACAAAAAAAGTAGTTCACGGCGCAAAAGACTTCTACAAGATTTGCTCACATCTAAATATTGAATTTCAAGGTCTAATTTCTGACACAGAAATCAGTTCATATCTGGTAAACCCCGGTTTAAGAAGTTATGAGCTTGAAGATGTTGCCATGAGAGTTTTGGGCTTTGTTCCCGATCTTGCCAATGAAAACGATGGACAACTTGCATTAGGTGAAGATTCCGTCAACGTCGATAGTTTGGCAACAAGAGCAAATGCGATTTTAAGTTTAAATGCTGCACTTGAACCCCAGATTGAAGAAAGAAAGTTATCTGGTTTGTTAAATAATTTAGAACTTCCTCTAATTGAAGTATTGGCTGAGATGGAACTAACTGGAATTGCTGTTGATCTTAAAAAACTAAACAATTTGTCTGACGAATTTGAAAAATTGGCCCAAGGTTATGAAAAAGATGCATTCAAAATTGTGGGTCATGAATTCAATATGGCCTCTCCCAAACAGTTACAAACTGTTTTGTTTGATGAGAGAAAATTGCCTAAGACAAAGAAAACTAAAACTGGCTTCACAACTGATGCCGAAGCCTTAACTGATTTATTTGCAAGGACAAAAGATCCGGTCCTTTCATCTATCTTAGGCTGGCGCGATATTACTAAATTGAAACAAACTGTTGCTTCTCTAATTCCACTAGCAGAAAAAGATGGCCGAATTCACACAACTTTCAACCAAACTGTTACCTCAACTGGTCGACTATCAAGTACAGAGCCAAACATGCAAAACATTCCGATTAGAACCGATCAAGGCAAAAGAATTAGAGATTGTTTTATATCAGGAAAAGAATACGAATGTTTACTGACTGCCGATTACAGTCAAATTGAGATGAGAATTATGGCTCACTTGTCAAAAGATCCAGGCTTAATCGAAGCATTCAAAAGTGGAGAAGATCTGCACACAACATCGGCATCACTGGTTTTTGGTGTTAAGCCAAATGAAGTAGATGCAGAACTTAGAAGACAAATCAAAGCAATCTCTTATGGTTTGGCTTATGGCATGGGTGCTTATGGTTTAAGTCAATCCCTAGACATTGAAGTTGCAGCTGCGCAAAAATTGATGGATGAATATTTCAAAAGATTTGGTGGAGTAAGAGATTATTTAGCAAGGGTTGTGGAAGAGGCAAGAAAAGTAGGTTTCACAGAAACAATTATGGGAAGAAGAAGGTATTTTCCCGACCTAACAAATCCTGATCGACAAAGACGCGAGATGGCTGAACGAATGGCATTAAATGCTCCCATTCAAGGAAGTGCTGCTGACATTGTTAAAAAAGCAATGTTAAATGCCGATGCGATGTTGAAGAAAGAAAAATTGAAATCAAGATTGCTATTGCAGGTTCATGACGAGTTGGTATTTGAGGTTGCAAAAGGGGAGAAAGATCAGGTTGAAAAACTAGCAAGAATAGCTATGGCAGACGCAGCCCCTCTGTTGGTTCCGTTAGATGTCTCAATTGGTGTGGGATCTTCGTGGGATGAGGCTGCTCACTAGGCACTTTATTGATTGAAGTGAACCCTCAACTACTCTTTACACAGGCTCGGAAGGTCCGAGTCAATATAGAGAAGAAGTTAATGTCCACAACTACTAGCGCAAGTCCGATCGTTGCAGTAAATGATATTGGTACACCAGAAGAATTATTAGTCGCAATTGATGCAACTATTAAATATTTTAATGACGGAGATCTAGTCTCTGGAATTGTTGTAAAAATTGACCGTGATGAAGTTCTGTTAGACATCGGTTACAAAACAGAAGGAGTTATTCCTTCACGTGAACTTTCCATTAAGCACGATATTGATCCAAGTGAAATCGTTAAACCAGGGGATCGTATTGAAGCTTTAGTTTTGCAAAAGGAAGATAAAGAAGGACGTTTAATTCTGTCCAAGAAACGTGCTCAGTATGAAAGAGCATGGGGAGATATTGAAAAAGTTAAAAATGAAGACGGAATTGTTAAAGGTCATGTCATCGAAGTTGTTAAAGGTGGCTTGATTGTTGATATCGGTCTTCGTGGATTCTTACCAGCATCTCTTGTTGAAATGCGTCGTGTAAGAGATCTTTCTCCATACATTGGTAAAGATATAGAAGCTAAAATTATTGAACTTGATAAGAACAGAAACAATGTTGTGTTGTCTCGCCGTGCTTGGTTGGAACAAACACAATCCGCTGTTCGTTCTACATTCTTAAATCAACTTCAAAAAGGTCAAATTCGTACCGGTCAAATTTCAAGCATTGTTAACTTTGGTGCTTTTGTTGACTTAGGTGGAGTAGATGGCCTAGTTCACGTTTCTGAATTGTCATGGAAACACATTGAACATCCATCAGAAGTTGTTGAAGTTGGGCAAGAAGTTACTGTGGAAGTTCTAGAAGTTGATATGGAACGTGAAAGAGTTTCTCTTTCATTGAAATCAACTCAAGAAGATCCATGGCAACAATTCTCAAGATCACATCAAATCAACCAAGTAGTTCCTGGAAAAGTTACCAAACTTGTTCCATTCGGAGCTTTCATTCGTGTTGCTGATGGCATTGAGGGACTTGTTCACATCTCAGAACTTTCAGAAAATCAAGTAGAAATTCCAGAACAGGTAGTTCAAGTAAATCAAGAAGTCACTGTGAAAATCATTGACATTGACTTAGAGCGCAGAAGAATTTCACTTTCTGTTAAGCAAGCTGGCGAAAAAGGTGAAGCAAGAGCTTCATTTGACCCATATCAATATGGAATGCCACCTGCTTATGATTCAGCTGGAAAATACATTGGCCCAGAAGGATTTAATCCTGAAACTGGTGAATGGAAATCTGGTTTTGAAGATCAAAAGAAAGAATGGGAAAAGCAATATGCAGACGCACTTGCCAAATGGCAGGCTGAGAAAGATGCAAAAGTTGCTAATCCTGAACTTGCCGCGCTAAGCGACAAACTAGATTCAAACTAGTTCAGATTTAAAAGCCAACATGAAAGTTGGATTAACAGGCGGCATCGGTGCTGGGAAAAGCACCGTTGCCGACTTGTTTGCCCAAAGAGGCGCAGTAGTTATTAGAGCAGATGAGTTAGCTCGTCAAGTAATAGAAAAATCAACATCAGGCTTTGATCAGGTTGTCTCCAGATTTGGGGAAAATATCCTTGATGCCAATGGTGAAATTGATCGAGCAAAAGTAGCCGCAATTGTGTTTAATGACCAAGAATCATTAACAGATCTAGAAAATATCATTCATCCTTTAGTTCGTGAAAAATCTAATCAAATTATGAATGAGCAAACTCCTGAAACTATCATCGTAAATGAAATTCCACTACTACTTGAAAAAGGAATGCAACCCCTATTTGATTTCTTGGTGATAGTCATTTCTAGTGAGAAAAATAGGTTAGCAAGATTAATCAATAGCGGTTTTACGAAAGAACAAGTTTTAGCTCGCATGTCAAAACAGGTTGATGATGAAACCCGTAAGGCATCAGCCGACTTCCTAATTGTTAATGATGGAAACCTTGATCAACTAGATATTGACGTAGAAAAGATATGGCAAACACTTCAAGAAAGAAAATTTCAGTCCTAAATGAGACCAATAAATGATCTGATCAGAACTGTTGCCCCTTTTAAAGTTGTTGCAGATTATGAGCCTGCTGGTGATCAACCTGCAGCAATCGATGACTTAGAAAAACGAATTCGACGAGGCGAAAAAGACATTGTTCTACTGGGTGCCACAGGTACAGGAAAATCAGCAACAACGGCCTGGTTAATTGAAAGATTGCAAAGACCAACTTTAATTATTGAGCCCAATAAAACTCTTGCTGCCCAAATTGCCAATGAACTACGAGAGATGCTGCCAAATAATGCGGTTGAATATTTTGTTTCTTACTACGACTATTACCAACCAGAAGCCTATGTTCCTCAAACAGACACCTTCATCGAAAAAGATTCCAGCATCAATGAAGAAGTGGAAAGACTAAGACACTCAGCTACGAGCTCACTTCTGACAAGACGAGACGTTGTGGTTGTTGCCACGGTTTCTTGCATTTATGGGCTAGGTACGCCTGAAGAGTATGTGAAACAAGCCATAAGAATACGAAAAAAAGAAGATTTTTCTCGCGACAAGTTACTGCGCCAATTAGTAAACATCCAGTACACGCGCAATGATTATGCGTTTGAAAGAGGAACATTTCGCGTCAGAGGCGACACAGTTGAAATTTATCCTGCTTACGAGGAACATCCTGTTCGAATTGAAATGTTTGGTGATGAAATCGAGCGGATAATGACCCTTCATCCTTTAACAGGTGAGATTTTGACAGATGATGA
Organism: Actinomycetota bacterium; assembly: GCA_005789325.1. Lineage (GTDB taxonomy): Bacteria > Actinomycetota > Actinomycetes > S36-B12 > UBA5976 > ATZT02. Next base: position 3,420 of record SXYE01000066.1, on the reverse strand, counting down.
AGAAATTTTCATTTTTCCAGCGACTCATTATGTAGCAAGTCCGGAACAAACTGCTAAAGCTTTATCAGGAATTGAAGTTGAACTTATGCATCGAGTAAAAGAGTTGGAAAGTCAGAATAAATTACTTGAGGCTCAAAGAATCAAAATGAGAACAGCTTTTGATTTGGAGATGATTCGAGAACTTGGTTTTTGTTCAGGTATCGAGAACTACTCTCGATATTTTGATGATCGAGAACCAGGAAGTGCCCCAAACTGTTTGTTGGACTATTTCCCTGAAGATTTTCTCTTGGTGATTGATGAATCCCATGTTGCTGTTCCACAAATTGGGGGAATGTATGAAGGAGATGCTTCAAGAAAAAGAACTCTTGTTGAATACGGATTTCGATTACCAAGTGCGATGGATAACAGACCTTTAAAGTTTACTGAATTTGAACAAAGAGTAGGTCAAACTGTATATCTCTCCGCCACACCAGGTCCATATGAGCTTGGAAAAGTAACCTCAGTTGTGGAACAAGTTATTAGACCTACGGGCTTAGTAGATCCTGAAGTAGAAGTAAGGCCCACAAAAGGTCAAATTGATGATTTATTACACGAGATAAAAATCAGAGCTGAAAAAGGACAAAGAACTTTAGTAACGACATTGACAAAAAAGATGTCTGAAGATCTAACTGATTACTTCTTAGAAAAAGACTTAAGAGTCAGGTATTTGCATTCTGAGATTGACACTCTTAAACGAGTTGAACTACTACGAGGATTAAGAATTGGTGAATTTGATTGCCTAGTTGGTATCAATCTATTGCGAGAAGGTCTTGATCTTCCAGAAGTTTCACTGGTGGCAATTCTTGATGCCGATAAGGAAGGATTTTTAAGGTCTGAAAAATCATTAATTCAGACCATCGGTAGAGCAGCACGAAATGTGGATGGTCAAGTCATAATGTATGCCGACAACATAACCAAATCAATGAAAAAAGCCTTAGAGGAAACAAATCGCAGAAGAGAAAAACAAGTTGCACATAATTTAGCAAACGGAATTGATCCAACACCTTTGAGGAAGAAAATCTCAGATATTAATGACTCAATCATTAAAGAAGATGCCGACACAGAACAAGTGCTAGAAGAAGCAATGTCGATTAAAAAACTTCGTAAAGATAAACAACAGGGTCAAAGCCCGGCCCAGGACTTGGCGAATCTGATAACTGAATTAACAGCTCAAATGAAATTGGCGGCTTCTGAACTTAATTTTGAACTTGCAGCAAGATATCGCGATGAAATACACGAACTTAAAAAGGAATTACGCCAGATGGTTGCTGCTGGACATGCATAGTCCGATACATTGACATTCATGAACCTGGAAGAACCCCTGTGGGTTTGGATTGTCACAGTCCTAGCATTTTTTACGGTCTATACCGCTGAATTTATTTATGCCAAGAGACATCCCCATGTTGTTAAATTTCGCGAAGCGGCTCAGTGGGTAATTGTTTATTTGATTGCTGCAGTTCTGTTTGGTATCGGATTATGGAACATCAAAGGTCGAGATGCGGGAATAGAATTTTTTGCTGGATGGATAACGGAATATAGTTTGAGTGTTGATAATCTGTTTGTTTTTGTAATTATTTTGTCATCATTTGCAGTACCCGCAATATATCAACAAGAAGTTCTTCAAGTTGGAATTATTGGCGCCCTAGTTTTGAGATTTCTATTTATTATTGTTGGTGCAGCTGCAATTGCAAGATTTAGTTGGGTATTTTTCATTTTTGGTGCTTTCTTGCTTTACACCGCATACAAACTGGCTTCAAATCATGGTGTGGAGAGTAATCCTTCACAGAATGGTGTACTTAAAATCGCAGAGAAGTATCTGCCCGTTACCCCAAAATATCACGATGGTGAATTCAGAGTGAAAATTGATGGAAAGAAATATTTTACGCCTTTATTTATTGTAATGATTGCAATTTTCACAACTGATATTTTATTTGCCCTAGATTCTATTCCGGCAATTTTTGGCTTAACCGATGATCCTTATATCGTTTTCACGGCTAACGCTTTTGCTCTTATGGGACTTCGCCAAATGTATTTTATGCTTGATGGATTGTTGGACAGATTAATTTATCTGTCATATGGGTTATCGGTGATTTTAGGTTTTATTGGGATAAAGCTGATCCTGCATGCTGCTCACGAGAATGGCTTTAAAGATTTTCCAGAAATATCAACGCCTGTTTCACTAGCCGTGATTGTGACGGTCTTAGGACTTACGATTTTTGCGTCCTTGCGACAAACCAGATTGCATCCTGAACTTGCGCACAAGCCAGGCAAAGAAGCCTCGGGAAGTGCGATTGAAGATATCAGAAGAGATCATCCCGGCGTTGAATAGGCGCAAGTGGGAGTTAAGCATTAACCTTTGTTAAATGACTGCACCAACTTCTAAAAAATCTGATACGAAACGACATGGATCAGCAGTCGCAGATAAATTAATTGTTCGAGGTGCCAGGGAACATAACTTAAAAGATGTTTCCGTAGAACTTCCTCGCGATGCTCTCATCGTTTTTACTGGTCTTTCAGGATCGGGTAAATCATCTTTAGCTTTTGACACAATATTTGCCGAAGGTCAAAGAAGATATGTTGAAAGCTTGTCTGCTTATGCCCGGCAATTCTTGGGCCAAATGGATAAGCCAGATGTCGATTTCATTGAAGGACTTTCACCTGCGGTTTCCATTGATCAGAAATCCACTAATAGAAATCCAAGATCGACAGTTGGAACAATAACTGAAGTTCACGATTACTTACGTCTTTTGTATGCAAGAGCAGGTACCCCTCATTGCCCTAAATGTGGTGAAGTAATTCATAGACAAACACCACAACAAATTGTTGACCAAGTTTTGGAATTAACTTCAGGAACAAAATTTCAAGTCCTTGCACCCGTTATTAGAGGTCGCAAAGGTGAGTATCAGGATTTGTTTAAAGAACTACAAACACAAGGATTTTCCAGAGCCAGAATAGATGGACAGACTTATGCATTAACTGAAGTTCCAGTGTTAAAAAAACAAGAAAAACACAACATTGACGTTGTTGTTGATCGACTAAGTGTTAAGGCCGAATCTCGACAACGAATCACAGATTCTGTAGAAACAGCATTGAGGCTGGCAAATGGAACTGTTGTGCTGGATTTTGTTGATGAACCTGCCAAATCAAAGAACAAAGAAAGAGTTTATTCAGAGCACCTAGCCTGTACCAATTGTGAGATCTCATTTGATCAGTTAGAACCTAGATCGTTCTCTTTCAACTCTCCCTTTGGTGCCTGTCCTGAATGTAGTGGTTTAGGTAATCATTTAGAAGTTGATGAAGATTTGGTAATCCCAAATAAAGATTTATCTATTGGCGAAGGGGCAATTGCGCCTTGGGCTAATTCTTCCTCAGAGGGATATT
>SXYE01000065.1 GCA_005789325.1 Actinomycetota bacterium | reverse complement strand
GTGATTGCCCAGCTTGAAGATGAACATTTTGTTATCGCAAAAGATCTCACCGGTGTGCTTGGTGAAGAAATTGTAATTAAAGAATCCGTCAAGGGTAAGGATTTGGAGGGTATTCACTATGAACCACCTTTTGGAAAATCCCTATTCGATGAACTTTCTGATGCGTTACACAGTGTGGTTTTAGCAGATTATGTAACCACAGAAGATGGAACAGGAATTGTTCATCAATCACCAGCATTTGGTGCAGAGGATTTACAGGTTTGTAGAAAATATGGTTTACCTATTGTTAATCCAGTACAAGCTGATGGACATTTCTTACCCAATACCCCGTTAGTTGCAGGTCTGTTTTTCAAGAAAGCAGACAAAGAGATAGTAAAAGATTTAAAGAAGAGAGAAATTCTCTTCAAAGAATTAGCTTACGAACACCAGTATCCTCACTGCTGGCGTTGTCACACACCATTGATGTATTACGCCCAACCATCTTGGTACATCAGAACAACTCAAATAAAAGATGCACTCTTAAGAGAAAATGAAAAAACCAACTGGTTTCCCAACACCATCAAACATGGCAGATATGGCGACTGGTTAAACAACAACATTGACTGGGCGCTTTCTAGAAATAGATATTGGGGCACTCCCCTTCCGATTTGGATATGTGAAGAAAAACATCAAACTGCAGTTGGTTCATTAAAGGAATTAAGTGAACTTTCTGGTCAAGATGTAACAAACACAGATCCACACAGACCATTTGTTGATGACATCACAATCAAATGTCCAACTTGTAACAACACGGCCCAAAGAGTTCCTGAAGTAATTGATTGCTGGTATGACTCAGGAGCAATGCCTTTTGCTCAACTTAATTATCCGCAAGAAAATCAAGAATTGTTTAAGAAAAGTTATCCAGCAGATTTCATTTGTGAAGCAATTGACCAAACCAGAGGTTGGTTTTATACCCTGATGGCAATTGGCACATTAGTTTTTGATCAAAGCTCATACAAAAACGTTGTCACCCTAGGACACATCTTGGATGAAAAAGGTCGCAAGATGAGTAAACATTTGGGAAATGTTTTAGAGCCAATTGAATTAATGGATGAGCACGGTGCTGATTCTGTGCGTTGGTTCATGTTGGCTTCTGGTTCTCCTTGGCAAGCCAGAAGAGTTGGTCATTCTGCTATTCAAGAAGTAACAAGAAAAGTTTTACTCACCTATTGGAATACTGCGTCATTTCTTTCTCTTTACACTCGTTTATCTAATTACAAACCTGGAGACAAAGTTGTTGAAAGAAATCAAAGACCAGAAATTGATCAATGGTTATTAAGCCTGGTAGATGACGCAGTTTTACAAGTCACCCAAGCCTTAGAAAACTTTGATACACAAAAAGCTGGTCGAGTTTTATCTGATGTTGTTGATGATATGTCCAATTGGTATGTGAGAAGAAATAGGAGAAGATTTTGGGATGGAGAACCTGTTGCACTTGCGACCTTGCATGAAGCATTAAGAACCATAACTTTGCTGATGGCACCTTTTGTGCCATTTATTACTGAAAGAGTTTGGCAAGACATGTTCAAAACGACCACAGATTCCCCTTTGCAGTCAGTTCATTTAGCAGATTGGCCTGAAGCTAATAAGAAAGAAATTAGAACAGACTTAATCGAAAATATGGGTCTTATCAGGCGCTTAGTTGAATTAGGACGAGGTGCTCGCGCTGAAGGAAAAGTTAAGAATCGCCAACCCTTATCCAGAGCTTTAGTTTCTGCTAAGAACTGGGACAAAGTTCCCCAAGATTTAAAAGATCAATTAGCCGAAGAACTAAACATTCTTGATGTGCAGTCATTGAGTAAAACAGGAGATCTTGTAAATGTGGCTGTGAAAGCAAACTTTCGAACTTTGGGCGCAAGATATGCCAAAGAAACACCAGCTATTGCCAAGGAAATTACTAATCTTGATGCCACAAGTTTGGTCAAAGATTTAAGAGATAACAACAAAACAATTATCAAAGTCTCAGGTCAAGATTTTGAAATCACCGCTGAGGATGTGATCATCACCGAGACTCCTCGCGAAGGCTGGTCTGTGATGAGTCAAGACGGAGAAACAATAGCTCTTGACCTAGAAATCTCTGCGGAATTAAGAAGTTTGGGGATTTCTCGCGAAGTTATAAGAATGATTCAAGAGGCCAGAAAAACTTCAGGTTTAGAGGTCTCTGACCGAATAAATCTAGAGTTCTTCACCACGGATGCCCAAGTTCTAGAATCTGTTAAACAAAATATTGAAGTTATCAAATCTGAAGTGTTAGCGCTTAAATTTGAAGAACAAAAATGTTCTGGACTAGCAACGACTAGTGATGAAGATCTAAAACTAGAAATTTGGATTAATAAAGCTTAAGTTTTAAGCTAGTTATTTTCAGGTGCACTAGTAATAACATTTACTGGCTCTGTTGAATCAATGGAGTCATTTAACTGAGCTCCTAGATCATTAAGCATGCCTGATAACCAATTTCTTAGGCGATTTCGGTAATCAATTTCAATGGCTTCAAGTCTTTTTATTTGCGCTTCAATTTGAGCTTTTTCAGATTCAACACTTGAAGAAATTGAGGCAGCTCTTGCTCTAGCTTCTCTGACTAATCTTTCTGCTTCGTTAGTTGCAGCAGTTAAGGCTTGTTGTGCCAGGGTTAAAACTTCAACAGGTGATTTGGTGTCAACACTTTGAGACGAAGAAAGAGAAGTTCCTTTTCGTGCCATTTCAACTTCATTTTGTAATGCTGCTATTTCTTCAGCAACTCTTTCTAAAAATTCATCAACTTGGGCAACGTCATAACCCATACGCAAACGTGTGGTGTCAAAGACAACGTTTGCTACATCTTCTGGGGTTAATGCCATTTATCTCTCCAAGAACTGTTTTCCAACGAATAATAATCTACCCTGCTGGGGGCCCAGATTAAGCGTTAGAGGGAAGAAAATATCCCAATAGCTATTTGAATCAGGATAATAACTACCAAAAACGACAGATCCAGAGAAATCGAACCAATTCTCAAAGGTGGAATGAAACGTCTGAAGAAATTTAGTGGTGGATCAGTCAGTGAATAAATCGTCTCTACCAGCACCAGCAGGAAACCTGAAGGTGTCCAGGAGCGAGCAAATATTTGCACGTAGTCAAATACCAATCGACCAATCATTATCAACAGGTATAACTGGAGAACCTGAGCGATTAATGAACCCATGTGAATTTAGTTTAAATTAAACTTGATTAAAAAAGCCATCTTGCGCGACTTGTTGGCGAGCTTCTGCCCCAAGATCAACGTTGGCTGGCGAAATTAAGAAAACTGAATTGGTGACTCTTTCAATTGTTCCTCTAAGAGCAAATGCCAATCCTGAGGCAAAATCAAGGATTCTTTTTTGATCACTTGGATCCATTTCTGACAAGTTAATAATCACCGGAGTTCCGTCACGGTACTCTTCACCAATTCTTCGAGCATCGTTAAATGCTCTTGGGTGAAGTGTGGTGATTCTTGAAACTGGTTCGGCAATAACTGGTTTGATTTGAGGGGCAACTCTAACTTCAGGACGATCTGCTAACGCTGTTGAACCATTTGTGGAGAAAGCTCTTGGAGTTGGTGACCAACGTTGAGTTGTTGGTGCTTCTTCTTCATAAAATTCTTCAATTTCATCGTTTAAATAATTTTGATTATCTTCAACTAAACCTAAATAGACAGCCATTTTGCGAAAGCCTTTTGGCATATCTTCCTCCTGATTACACACGTTTGAGGCACCTGCGAAACCTTAAGTTGCTGCTGTTACGCCTGTGACTAAAATCAAAGTTACCCGATTTTTGGTCTTTCCCCGAGTAAGGCAGAGCCAATTCGAAGGTGTGTCGCACCGTGCTCAATTGCAGCTTCTAAATCTTCACTCATTCCAGCAGACAAAATCACAGCATTGGGGTAGTTCTTCAGAAAATCACTTCTTATTTGAGCCAAGCGCTCAAAAGCCTCTGATGGATTTTCTCCCAGTGGAGCCACACTCATCAAACCAGCTAATTCCAGGTTTTCTGATTGGCTTATGAATTGGGCCAATGCTGCTAAGTCAGCTGGCCACACTCCACCTCGACTTCGATCTGGGTCACTTTGATCTAGGTCAACTTGAATTAATACTTTTTGCTTCTTTGCAATTGCATTGGCACTTTTTTGTAATTCTTTGGCAAGAGATAAACGATCAACTGAATGAACCAATTCTGCATAAGTAACAACTGATTTGGCTTTATTTGACTGCAACTGGCCAATGAAATGCCAACTGAATTTTTCCTTGACCTGACTTATCTTTCCTGATGCTTCCTGGTCTTTATTTTCTCCTACGTTTTCGATACCTAGTTGTTTCAACAAATCAACTTCAGAGGCTGGGTAGGTCTTAGTCACAGCAATCAGGGTTATTTCAGAAATATTTCTTTTAGATCTGGAACAAGCTTCAGAAATTCTAGAATTAATTTTTTCAAGATTGCTTTGGATGTCTGCTAAACGATTTCTCATTCACTGAGCCAAGCAACTGTGGCATTTCTTCCTGTAATTGGATCTCTTCTAAAAGAAAACAACTCAGGGGTTTCAAAGGTGCAGATATTTAAATCTGTTGTTTTTATCTGATACTGAGCCAATTGATGTTTAACACCTTTGCGAATATCTACTGCAAGCTGGCCATCAGGTAACTTAACTGCTGCACTGGGTTCGATGTCTTTTACTTCATCAAATCTTTCTTGAGTGGCTATAAAATTTTTAGCACTAATAGTAGGACCAATTATTGCTTTTAAATTTTCTGGTTCAGCACCCAAATCAAACATTCCTTCAATTGCATTAGCCACTACCCCAACTAACATTCCTTGCCATCCAGCATGCACAACTCCAACAACGTGTGCCACGGGATCTAGCAAAACAATTGGAGCACAATCAGCTGACATTATTACTAAACCAAGATTAGTTTCACGAGTTACTAAAGCATCGGTGTCTTGATGAACATCAGGAAATTCTGATTTCACATTCACAACATTGGGCGAATGAGTTGCCCCAATGTAAACAAGTGGCATTGATAGATGTTCAGAGAGAATTTCTCTGTTTCTGGCAACATCTTCATAATTATCTTTAACATGATCTGCAATATTTAAAGAATCGTAAGGTTTTTTACTGACTCCACCTTGGCGGCTAAAGAAACCCCAGTTTGCTTTGCCTGACTTACCAGATGAAATCGGTGTAGGCACCGACATAATTTATCTACTTTAAGAAATCCGGTACATCAAGATCGTCACTTGGTGTGTCATCAAAAACTACTCTTCTAGGTGTTGAAACCTTTGAGGCATTAAATGTTGAATTAACAACTGATTGAGGTCCAGTATCATCTGTTGACTTTGCCACAAAAGATGGAATTTCTGGTTCAGAATTATCTACTGCGTGTATGGAACTTCTTCTTACTGAAGCTAGATCTTTATCAGCAAAACCAGCAGCAATTACAGTAACTCTTACTTCATCTCCTAAAGTGTCATCAATAACTGCACCAAAAATAATGTTTGCTTCTGTTGCTGCAACATTTTGAACCAGACGAGCTGCTTCATTTATTTCAAATAAACCTAAATCAGATCCACCAGCAATAGAAAGCAATACACCTTTTGCTCCTTGAATATCTGCTTCCAAAAGAGGTGAAGCTATTGCGTTTTGTGCTGCGATTGCTGCTCTGTTTTCTCCTCGAGCAGAACCAATTCCCATCAATGCAGTTCCAGCACCAGCCATAACACTTCTTACGTCAGCAAAATCTAAGTTGATTAATCCAGGGGTAGTAATTAAATCTGTGATTCCACTAACACCTTGTAAGAGAACATGATCTGCTTGTCTAAATGCATCAATTACTGAAATATTTCTGTCTGAAAGTGAAAGTAAACGATCATTTGGAATAACGATTAAAGTATCAACTTCGTTTCGAAGTGCTTCTACCCCTATGTCTGCTTGGGTGATGCGACGTTTGCCTTCAAAATTAAATGGTCTCGTGACAACACCAATTGTTAGTGCGCCAACTTCTTTGGCAACTCTTGCTACAACTGGGGCTCCACCAGTTCCAGTTCCACCACCTTCACCCGCGGTGACAAACACCATGTCAGAACCTTTTAATACATCTCTTAATTCTTCAATGTGATCTTCTGCAGCTTGGCGACCTACTGAGGGATCAGCACCTGCTCCGAGTCCGCGAGTTAATTCACGACCAATGTCTAACTTCACGTCTGCATCGCTCATCAAAAGAGCTTGTGCATCGGTATTTATTGCCACGAATTCAACGCCTTTGAGTCCTGCTTCAATCATTCGATTTACCGCGTTAACGCCACCGCCACCAATACCAACAACTTTGATAATGGCCAAGTAATTTTGTGGTGCAACCACTGAAATTCCCCCTGTTTCAACTCTGTACCTCAACTTGAGGCTAAAAGTTGTTGCGTGTGTTAAGCACAGAGAATTTAGACTTGAACTGGGACTTAGCCAAGCACGCGACTCGGCGTGTTGCCTACATATAAGTAGAGAAGGAAAATTCTGGGAATTGTCAATAGAGTTACCTTTACAAACTAGAAATGAAATTCAAGGGGTTTTAAATTTCCATGCAATTAGTTGTGCCTAAAGAAAGCCGAATTGGCGAAAAAAGAGTTGCAGCTGCCCCTGCCACTATTTCTAAATTGATCAAACTTGGATTTGAAGTTGTAATTGAAAGCGATGCTGGATTAAGTGCGCTATTCACCAACGCAAATTATGAAGAATCTGGCGCAAAAATAACAACAGATATTTCCAATTCAATTAAGAATGCTGATGTTGTTGCCTCTGTGGGAACAATTGCTCCCAATCTTGCTGCATCACTAAAACCAGGTGCAGTGTGTTTATCATTTGCGCAGGCCAAGAGAGATAAAGAAAATATCGCCGCTATTTTGAAAGCAAAAGCTACACTATTATCTTTTGACTTTGTTCCAAGAATTTCTAGAGCTCAAAGTGCAGATGCTCTTACTTCGCAAGCAACCGTCTCTGGTTATCACACCATGGTCACAGCTGCGTCTTTATTACCCAAGATGTTTCCTTTAGTAATGACAGCCTCTGGAACTATCAGGCCTTCAAAGGTTTTAGTAATTGGTGCAGGCGTTGCTGGTTTACAAGTAATGGCTACTGCTAAAAAACTTGGAGCAATTGTTTCCGGTTATGACGTAAGAGCAGCCAGTAAAGATGAAGTTAAATCTGTGGGTGCGACTTTTATTGAATTAGATTTACCAGTTGTTGAAGGAAGTGGTGGTTACGCCAAGGAAATGGATCAAGAAAGAACAAAACTTCAACAAGAATTACTAACTCCTTACATAACTGCTACAGATGTATTAGTTACAACAGCCGCCGTTCCAGGTAGACCTGCACCAAGACTTGTTACTGCCGCAATGCTTAAAGGCATGAAGTATGGATCTGTAATTGCAGACATGGCCGCTGAAAACGGAGGCAATGTTGAAGGATCTCTTGCTGGTCAAATTGTCGAACAAAATGGAATCAAAATTTGGGGTGGGCAAAACATTGCCTCATCTATGGCACCTGATGCATCATTTTTATTTGCCGGAAATGTAATTTCCCTGCTTTCTTTTATTGTCAAAGAAGGAAAAATAGTTATCGATAAAGAAGATGAAGTTGTTTCAGGAAGTGCATTGGTTATTAATGGTGAAATCACAAATGAATTTGTTAAAACTGAGTTAGGACAAGGGTAAACATATGAGTGTTGAAATTGCCTTACTAACGATATTTATCTTAAGTATTTTTGTGGGCTTTGAAGTTGTCTCAAAGGTTTCCACAATATTGCACACTCCCCTTATGTCTGGAGCAAATGCAATCCACGGTGTGATTTTAGTTGGAGCAATTATTGTCACAGGTCATGCCGACAATAATTTAGAACTAGGACTTGGACTTGTCGCAGTAGTTTTAGCAACAATAAACATGATAGGTGGATTTGTTGTAACAGATCGAATGCTCGAACTTTTTAAATCCAAGAAAACAAACAAGTCAGGTGACAAAAAATGACACCTGTTTGGTCTCAGATTGCAAATCTTGGTGCAGCACTTGCATTTATTATTGCTCTCAAAGCATTGTCCTCTCCTAAGTCAGCAAGATTAGGTAATCGAATTGGTGCAATTGGAGCTATTGCTGCCGTTGCAATTGTTTTCTTTTCTGAAAGCAATTTAAAACATCTTCCTCTTATTTTAATTGCAGTAGTAATTGGAACATTGATTGGTTTTGTTGCAGCCAGAAAAGTTCAAATGACTCAGATGCCACAAATGGTTGCTTTATTTAATGGTGTTGGTGGCGGTGCTGCAATGGCAGTGTCTGCAATTGAATTCTTAAAAATTGGAACAACGGCCGGATTTGTTGCTCTTTTTGCAACAGTTTTCACAATAGTTATTGGATCAATTTCTTTCACAGGTTCAATTGTTACTTTCTTAAAACTGCAAGAATTAATGACATCCAGACCAGTGGTGCTTCCGCTAGGAAGATTTATAACTATTGGAATGGCGTCGGCAACACTTTTTATGTCTGTTTATTTGATGATTTTTCCAGAAATCTGGGCCATGTGGACTTTGGTTGGTTTGTCATTGATCATGGGAATTCTTTTTGTGTTACCAGTAGGTGGAGCAGATGTTCCAATAGTAATTAGTTTGCTCAATGCCTTTACTGGATTATCTGTAGCTGCAAGTGGTTATGTTCTAGACAATGTGTTGTTATTAGTTGCCGGAACACTGGTTGGTGCATCAGGAACACTTCTTACTCAGTTGATGGCAAAAGCTATGGGTCGTCCTTTAACTTCAACTCTTTTTGGAGCCTTTACCGCTAAAGCAACAAGTGCTGCAGGTACTGCAGTTGATCGTCCCGTAAAAAGTGCTGGACCAAATGACATCGCAATAATGCTGACTTACGCCTCAAAAGTAATTATTGTTCCAGGTTATGGTTTAGCTGTAGCCCAAGCTCAACAAACATTAAGAGAACTTGTGGACTTATTAATTTCTAAAGGTGTTGAAGTTGAATACGCAATTCATCCAGTTGCAGGACGTATGCCAGGACACATGAACGTGTTATTAGCCGAAGCTGATGTTCCATATGAGCAATTAAAAGAAATGGATGAAATTAACTCAGAATTCTCAAATGCTAGTGTGGCCGTGGTTGTGGGAGCAAATGACGTAGTAAACCCATCTGCTCGAACCGATAAAACTTCTCCAATATTTGGCATGCCAATTCTCAACGCTGATCAAGCCGAACAAGTTGTTTTCATGAAGCGATCAATGCGGCCAGGTTTTGCCGGTGTTGAAAATGAATTGTTATTCAATGATAAAACCACTCTTCTCTTTGGTGATGCTAAAGATTCATTGTCCAAGGTTGTTGCTGCAGTTAAGTCGATGTAGATGAAAGTTTTCTACATATCTAGAAATTAAATTTGTGTCAGAAGATAAGTTAGTTGCGGTCAAGGTTGCCGATATCGGAAACCAATTACCAAATCATGTTTCGCCCAGTCAGTTATCAAGTTTTGATAGATGTTCACTTGCTTACTGGTTTTCATCTGTAGCAGGGTGGCGTGAGCCAGCTGGTCTTCCCCAAATAATTGGAACTTTGGTTCATGATGTTCTAGAAAATTTTCTTAAGATTAAATCAGAAAATAGAACCAAAGAAGTTGCCTGGAATCTTCTTCGCGACACCGGAGAAACCGTTATAAATAACAACAAATCTTGGCTCAAGGAAGAAGATCTCGTCACTCTAAAAGATAAAAGTGCTGAGTCTCTCAAAGGCTATTTTGATTTAGAGGATCCCACCAAACTTGTGGTTGAGATAGAAGATATTGAACGACCAGTTAGTGCAATATTTGAATCGGTAAAACTCTATGGTCGACTAGATAGAATGACTCGAGATGATGTTGTAAGAATTACTGATTACAAAACCTCAAAAAAACCGCCTGCCCAATACCTAACTGATTCACTTCGTCAAGTCATGCTTTATGCCGCTGGATTGAAAGAAAGTGGACTAAATGTTGGAGAAGTTGAATTAATTTATTTACCTGGCAGAGATCGGGTAAGAAGACCCACTTATAAGTCTGCCCTAGACAGAGCTGTGCAGCATTTAGTTACCACTAGAAGAAAAATGGATTCTTCTTTAACAAAACAAACCTGGATGGCAAATCCAGGAACTGCTTGCAAATCATGTGCTTTTGTTAAAGCTTGTCCTGCGAAAACTGCTAAAGCACCAATTCCTGGAACACCTGAGTCTGAGGAACTACTTCAAAGCCTAAACCTTGAAAAAAGAGTGCGCACTAAATCAAATGTAGAAAATTCTGGAATGGAAATGCTTCCATTTGGAGATGAAAATACGTGAGCATTCAAGTACCTCAAGATTGGCATCCAGGATTTCCCGTTACCAATGCTGGATTTTTAAGAATATCTGCTTCCCAAGTTGGAGCTGAAGAAAACAGAGCATGTTCAGATTTCATTTCCCTTAAGTCAAGACCAGCTGCAAAAATTGGTGAAGGCTACATTCAACTTCGCTACCCTAGCTTTGAATCTTTTCCATTAGGAATTGTTAGAGACGCACTCTTATCAACTATTAACAACGACAAAGTTGTTCATGAATTTGAAGATATAGATGAAGTATCTGAAAGTGCAATAAATGAAGCGATCAAGAACGCCAGAAATAAAGTTGAGAAGTCACATAAATTATGGGCAGTTGATGCGCTATCTGGTTACTTAATGGCCTGGGAAAAAGCACGCGAAGAAGATATTGCTCAAGGAATTGACTTTACTGATTTAGAAATCATTCAAGCCTTTGATATCACCGAAACTTCTCATACCGAATGGTTTGCTTGGGGAATTTATTTAACTTCAGCAGATTCAAAAATTAGAGAATTTAGAGCACTTAAGTTTTCCAAAGCTGGGTTAACAACAATTAACCCTGTGAGAGCTGGAGTTATCGCTCGTATTCTTGCTGAAGGGGTTCCTCATAGTGAACCAAGTTGGAGTTCACCTAGAGATCCAATTTATAAAATTTTAAAACCAGCTGAGAAAGTAAGAATAAGAGAACTTGGATGTCTTGATGCTAGTCAAGCAATTGTTTTAGAAGACACTATTGCTGGTGCTAAAAAACTATTTGAAGAAAAAACATTACCTACAGTTTTGCAAAGAGTGCAAGGTGGAACTCAAAAACCTGGACCAAGTTGCAGAAGTTGTCGTGCAAACACAATGTGTCCAACTCTGCCAAATAGACCAGGATTGCTGGGGATAACAGCTTTTGCTCCGTGGCCAAAGGCATATTCGCCTTCAAAATTTCATAGTTATAGAAGATGTCCCAGACAATATTTTCTTCAAGATGAACTTGGACTTAGAACAACGCAAGAAACCCAAAACAGTGCACAACAACGCGGATTACTAGTTCATGCTTGGTTAGAACAAGCACATAAAAGAGCACAAGAATGCACTAAAGAAGATATTCCTACCAGCTCAAGTTTAGGAATAATTGCGACAGAACTTGGTTGGAATCAAGAGGAAGCAAATACAGCATTACCATTCTTAATTCAACATCAATTGACTTGCCCAATTAATAAAGATTCTAAAGTCGTAACAGAGTTAGCCATAGAAGCTCTTGATACAGATGCTGATATCACAGTGAGCACTAGGCCAGATATTATTTACAAAAATGGTGATGATCTTGTGTGGCGTGAGATTAAAACTGTTTCTAGTATCCAAGACATTGAGAAAGATATCTACTTTAATATTTATCCTCAATTGCCATTGGCAATTAGGTTAATGGTGGAAGATTGTTTACCTAAGGAAGTAATAGAAAAACTAGGTAATTTTAAGAACAAACGAGTAGAACTTGAACTAATTTCGAATGATGAATGCAAGACAATTTCTTGGGATTGCGATGACGCCAATGTAAAACTTTCTGCATGGTCTCAATTAGCAGAACAGGTTGATAGCTGGGCAAGTGACACACTTTTTGCACCCTCTCCTAACCCACCTTGTAATTGGTGCAAAGTTAGTAAGTGGTGTGAATTTGCAAACGCCGAACAAGTTCAAGCAGATATCGGTGGACTTCAGGTTGACTTAAAAACGGGAGAAATAATTGAGAATGCTTCGATCCCACTTATTAGTAACGATGATCGAGTAGCAAAGGCTTTAGGTCTTTCCGCCTCCTTAGCCGAAGTTAGTGAAAATGACGAAGATATTCCTTTTTAACCCAACCCCCAAGCAAAAAACTGGCTCGATAAGTGATTGGATTTAATTATGAGTAGTCAAGTGATGCAAGTTCCTGATGCTGTAGCTAATCCGAATAGTGATGTCACCAAAAAACTTTTGGCAAAAGTTCCTATTGGCTTATTAATTGGAGACAAATTTATTGATGGCGAAAATGAACCTTTTAATGTTACTGACCCTGCCAATGGTGAGATTTTAACAAAAGTGGCCAATGCGGGAGTAAATGATCTTAAGAAAGCACTAGAAATTGCAGTAGTTGCTCAAGAAAAATGGGCCAAGACCGCACCACGTGCTCGTGGTGAAGTTCTAAGAAAAACTTATGAGCTAATGATTGCTCAATCAGATGATTTAGCAATGTTAATGTCTTTAGAAAACGGTAAGACTTTAGTTGATGCTAAAGCAGAAGTAACCTATGCCGCTGAATTTTTTAGATGGTTTTCTGAAGAAGCAGTAAGAATTGATGGTTCAATTAGAAACGCACCAAGTGGTGCTAACAAGATATTAACCTACAAACAACCAATCGGAATTGCATTCTTAATTACTCCTTGGAATTTTCCAGCAGCAATGTACACAAGAAAAGTTGGAGCAGCCCTTGCAGCAGGATGTGCTGCAATTTTGAAACCAGCTTCAGAAACTCCACTGACAGCCTTGGCAATAAGTAAAATCATGTTGGAAGCAGGCGCTCTTCCTGGAACAGTTTCGGTTTTACAAACAAATCAACCAGCTCCGCTTACGGATGCAGCCCTTGCAGATGAACGAATCGGAAAATTATCTTTCACAGGTTCCACAGGTATTGGAAAAATGCTTTTAAAGAAAGCTTCCGAAAGAGTTCTGAATTGCTCCATGGAACTTGGTGGCAATGCCCCATTCATCGTGCTTGATGATGCCGACATTGATGCTGCCATTGATGGAGCCATGATTGCAAAAATGAGAAATGGTGGTCAAGCTTGTACTGCTGCCAATAGATTTTTTGTACAAGAAAAAGTTCATGATGAGTTTGTTTCCAAATTAGCTCAAAAAATGGGTGCTTTAAAAGTTGGTCACGGCACAGCAACTGACACAACACTTGCTCCACTCGTTAATAGAAAGGCTGTTGGCTCAGTTGAAGAATTGGTCTCAGATGCAATTAGTAAAGGTGCAACTCAATTAGTTGGTGGCAAACCTTCTCCTGGACCTGGTTGCTATTTCCCAGCCACAGTTTTAGGCAATGTCTCTGCTGATGCCAAGATTATTTCTGAAGAAGTCTTTGGCCCAGTTGCAGCTGTTGTAAAAGTAAAGGATGAATTTGAAGCCCTTAAGATTTCAAATAAATCTGAATACGGACTGGCAGGCTATATCTACACTAAAAATCTTGCGCGAGGATTAAAAGTCAGTGAAGCTCTTCAAGTTGGAATGATTGGATTAAATCGAGGTTTAGTTTCAGATCCTTCAGCCCCATTTGGTGGCGTTAAGCAATCTGGTCTTGGACGTGAAGGTGGATATGAAGGAATAGATGAGTATTTGGAAATCAAATACGTTGCCACAAACGATTTTTAAGGTTTAACTACCGGGACTTCTGGTGTTGAAACATCATAAATTGATCCAGCCATCCTGCGCAGAACTTTAAGAACAGCACTTTTTTCTTCGGCTTTATTTAAATCTCCCCAGATTACTTTTCTTCCACTTGTCAATGTGAACCAAATTGAATTTGGGTTATCTGTATTAGTAATAACCACTTCTGCTTTCAACCAATCAGGAAAGCTTTGCCATGCCAAAATACTTACCGATCTTGAAGCATCATCTGGTCCTGAAATTAATGGAAAATTTGCATCACCTGGTGCTGGAAGATAAGCAATTCCTGAAGCATCCACTAAAAATCTTCC
>SXYE01000064.1 GCA_005789325.1 Actinomycetota bacterium | reverse complement strand
TGTTGCATTTTTTCCCATAGCAAAGAAATATCTAAAACAGGTTTACCTCGTTCTTTATGGTGAGCACTACTGACCAGTCGACAAAGATCTCGCCAACCGTTTTTGCCGCGAGCAAGCACCGTTGTTCTTGATTTTCCTAAATTGAAATCAACTCCGACTATGGGAGTGATGCCTTGAATCATGCAGTTGTGCACAAAGTTAATTGCCCCAGACATTGTGTCTTTATCTGTGAGTGCAATTTTGGAAAAGTTATGAAATGAAGCTCTTTCAACTATTTTTTCAGGCAAAGCTGTGCCATAGCGAAGTGAATAAGCAGAAGAAACATTTAAGTGCGTAAAGCTTTGTTGCAAAATAGACTTATCCTCTTTTTAATTAGTCGGAGGAAGACGACTTCTAATTAGGACGTTTGACTCTCTCGAGAAAAAAGCTTCCCCGCATGTTTTCTGCGAAAGAGTCAAACGATGGGTTTTTTCATTTGATGCCAAATGGCGATTAACAGGGGTGTCTAAATCGCCATTTGAATCAAAAGTGAAGAAGGGTCATTCAGGGGAAAATGCCCTTTTCTTCACTATCCGAACACCTGTTCGAATAACCTAAGTTAATCACCTTCCACTGACAAAGGTCAACCATGGGGTGAGTGCGTAGCCTTGAGGGATGAACCAGGCAGAGCATCCCTCAGTCACCAAGTTTCGAAAAGCTGCCCAGGAACTAGGCATCAAAGGTGAAGTGATCCAAACCCAAGAGACAGCTCGCACAGCTGCTGAAGCAGCAGCAACTTTAGGAGTTCAAGTTGGACAAATTGTTAAGTCTTTAGTGTTTGAGGCAGATGGAGAAACAGTTTTAGTTCTCACCTCTGGTGAAAACAAAGTTGACACCAACAAAGTCGCCCTTGCTTTCAACGTTTCAAAAGTTGGCAAAGCTGACGCTGATAAGACTCGTGAAGTAACTGGTTATGCCATTGGTGGAGTGCCGCCTCTAGGTCATGCCACCAAGATGAAGATTTTAATTGATGAAACATTTAAGAAGTTTGATGAAATTTGGGCAGCAGCAGGTCATCCCCATTTTGTGTTTCCCACTACTTATGAGGAACTTGTAAGACTAAGTGGGGCAATACCTGCTGATGTGGCTTTAAAGGGTTAAAGGACAATTGAGCCTATGAGTATTCGTGTTTATCGAGGTCCCCATCGAGACACCGGTGGTCCCACCTTTGGTTTCAGAACAATTCCTTGGGTCTTTTTTGGGCTAGGAATTCTGGGCACAATATTTTGGCCAATTATTCCACTAGATCGTAAAGATTCACTTACCTTCTTTATTGTTTTCTTTTTGTTCATTGCCACTACTGCTCATGCTTTTATTTGGTGGGGTATGGCTTGGGCTGCCACATTTTTAGTTGTTTCGTTGGGAATTAGTTTTTCAGTTTTAGCTATTAACTCAGCGACTGGATTTATTTTGGGTGATATCTCATACACCTCCCGGTTAGGTTTTCAACTTCTTTTTGTTCCATTTGTAACTCCTCTGATTTGGAGTTCTGCCATATATATAGGAATAGTTGTTTCTAGAAGAATTTCTCGAGCAGTTGCCATGTCCCCAATAACTGCAGCTTTTGCCACCACAGGTCTTTTGATTGCTTTGGATGCATTATTTGTTAAAGCAGGATTTCATAGTTGGCTTACCTGGATAGATAAACCAGCACTTCTAGGTTTGTCTCCTATTAAAGCTCAAATTATGACTTTTGTAATTGTTTTGGTAATTATGCTTTTAAGCGGGCAAAACTCTAAGAATGATCGATACTCCACTCGAATGCCAATTTTGACTTACTCATGGATCTTTGTTTTCACCATTTTTTGTGCCAGATTTTTAGCAGATAACTTCAATAACTTTCTGTTTGCAATTCTAATTATGGGTTATGTAATTATTACTTTTGTTTATAAAACAATTAAAGGTAACTAAATGAGTGATGATGAGAAAGAATCAACTGGTTTAGGATTCTTATTAGCTTTAGGTGGTGCAGCTGCTGCAATTTATACAGCTTATAAAGTTTTTATCAAACCTGATACTGAACAAATCGAAATAAACAATGTTGCTAAAAGTGTTGAATCTGAAGTTTCAATTCTTATCCCAGCTCATTTTGAGGAGGCAAGTTCAACTATTCGTGAAGCCAGAGAGCAACATCATTTAACAAATTTTGATGTTTTAGCTCTTGAAGATAAGGGACATGAATCAGATAAACCACAATCTTGGACAAGTAAAGCTTGGGGATGTCAAAGAATTGCTTTCAAGGCAACTGGGGATTATTTAGTTTTTATTGAACCTGGAATGAAACTTACCCCCGATGCTGTTGCACTAAGTATTAATTGCTTGCAAGAAAACAATCTTGATGCAGTATTGGTTCAGCCAACTATTCTAAATAAGACAGAACCAGCTGTTATTGCTAACTTTTTGTTATCTTTACCCACCCCATTAAATGAAAACGATGGCACCGAAATTGATGCTGCATTCTTGGTCATCACTCGAAATGCTTATAGCGCAATGGCAGGTCACACCAGAGTTGCAAATGAAAAATTTGAAGGCGGAGCTTGGGTTAAAGAATTAACTGCCACTGGATTTAAAGTTAGTGTGGTTGATGGAAGTGGTGTGGCTTCCAAAATGGCAAGTGTTGAAATCCCTGAACTAGATGAAGATTTAGCCATAAGAGCAGGAACTTTTATTGGTACCTATTTGCTTCCAGTTGTGGCAATTATTGGCGGAAGATCCTCATTTAAACAACTATTAGGTTCCCTTGGGCTCATAGCCAACATTGCAACTGTCATCAAATCTAGAAGAATCCGATAATCTCTTTTTACCAATGAAAGCATTAGAGATACGTCCTCGTGTTCAAGAATGCTTGGATGAATTCATCAAAGACCAAAGACCAACACTGAATAAAGTTTCACCATCCCTTGATCCATTAGCTGATTTTGCTCACGAATTTCTTTCTGGTGGAAAAAGATTAAGAGCCGCTTTTTGTTATTGGGGATATATCGGTGCTGGTGGAAAAGATTGCCAAGAAATTATTTCTGCAGCAACCGCTCTTGAATTACTACAAGCATGCGCTTTAGTTCACGATGATGTGATGGATGCTTCAGATACCAGAAGAGGTAAACCTTCAATTCATAAACGTTTTGAAACTATGCATCAAGACTCAAAATGGTTAGGTGACAAGAAACAATTTGGTGGCGGTGGAGCCATTTTGTTAGGTGATTTATTACTTTCTTGGGCTGATGAAATGTTAATGAATTCAAAACTTGATGCTACTTCCCTATTTAGAGGCAAAAAGATATATGACTTGATGAGAACTGAATTAATGGCAGGACAATATTTAGATATTTTTGAGCAAGCTCGTGGTGGTGGATCTATTGAAAATGCATTAAATGTAATTAGATATAAATCAGCTAAGTACACAATTGAAAGACCACTGCATTTAGGTGGAGCTCTGGCAACTGATGATTCACAAATTTTGCAAAGCTACACAAATTACGGATTACCACTAGGTGAAGCATTCCAATTAAGAGATGATGTTTTGGGTGTATTTGGTGATCCTTCAGAAACAGGTAAACCTGCTGGTGATGATTTAAGAGAAGGTAAAAGAACAGTGTTAATTGAAATGACTTACCAAAAAGCAAACAGTGGCCAGAAACAAATTCTTGATGACAATTTTGGAAAAGACTTAGATTTAGCAGGGGTTGAAAAAGTTCGGGAGGTTGTTACCCAAACAGGTGCGCTGGGGGAAGTTGAAAACATGATTTCTTCACTTTTTGACCAATCTCAAAAGGCTTTGGCTGAGGCAAATATCACAGCCCAGGCTAAGGAAGCGTTTTCCGAGTTGGCACTTGCTGCAACTTCTAGAAGAGTATGACCATGGCATATTCACCAACCAGATTGATTCCAGGTCGCATGCGAACTGTTAAGGGTCCTACTGATCATGTGGTCATTGTTGGTGCAGGTTTAGCAGGTTTATCAACTGCTCTTCGTTTAGCAGGTAAGGGACGAAAAGTAACAGTTATTGAAAAAGAATCAGTTCCAGGTGGACGAAATGGTTTATTAGTTAAAGATGGTTACCACTTTGATACTGGACCATCTGTTTTAACTATGCCAGATTTAATTGCCGATGCATTTGATTGTGTTGGTGAAAACATGCACGACTGGTTGCAGTTAGAACCTGTAGCACCTTTATATCGCGCCTACTATCACGATGGTTCCAAATTAGATGTTCACGCTAATCCACAACGAATGGCACAAGAAATTGAAGAAGTAATTGGCGCTGAAGAAGCCAAAGGTTATTTAAAGTACGTTGACTTTGTTTCAAAGCTTTACAAATATGAAATGAAAGATTTTATTGATAGAAATATTGACTCTCCCCTAAATCTTTTAACACCAAATCTAGCCAAATTAATTGCTTTAGGTGGATTTAGAAAACTTGCTCCAAAAGCGCAACAGTATTTGAAAGACTTTAGAACTGAAAGAGTTTATTCATTCCAAGCCATGTATGCAGGACTTTCTCCCTATCAAGCTTTAGCAATCTATGGAGTTATTGCCTACATGGATTCAGTTGCAGGAGTGTTTTTCCCTAAAGGTGGAATGCATGCAGTTCCAAGAGCTTTAGCTGCTGCTGCTGAAAAACATGGAGTTGAATTTAAATACAACACTGAAATTACAAAGGTTGAAAAAAGCGGCAATCGTGCCACTGCTGTAATTACAAAAACTGGCGAAAGAATTGCTGCAGATGTAGTAGTACTAAACCCGGATTTACCTGTTGCTTACGAAAATTTACTTGACCATGTGCCTTGGTCTGTGAAAAGACTTAAATATTCTCCCTCCGCCATGGTCTTATTGGCAGGAAGTAAAAAGAAATATCCAGGTATTGCTCACCACAACATCCATTTTGGTAAAGACTGGAAGGGTGTATTTGATGACTTA
>SXYE01000012.1 GCA_005789325.1 Actinomycetota bacterium | reverse complement strand
GGTTTTAGACACATCGATGATTACAACAAAGCTGTTAAGGCTGGGAAAGTAAGTTCTATTGGTGATAAACCAAATCCTGAACCATATCCATATCTGTTAGTGGTAGTTGATGAGTTAGCAGATTTAATGATGGTGGCACCACGAGATGTAGAAGATGCAATTGTGCGCATCACCCAGTTAGCAAGAGCTGCAGGAATTCATTTAGTAATCGCAACCCAGCGTCCAAGTGTTGATGTTGTTACAGGCTTAATCAAAGCAAATGTGCCAAGCAGATTAGCTTTTGCTACCGCAAGTTTGGCTGATTCCCGAGTTATTTTGGATCAAGCAGGGGCTGAAAAATTGGTTGGTCAAGGAGATGGTTTATTCCTACCAATGGGTGCTTCTAAACCAACACGAATTCAAGGTGCGTTTATTTCTGAAACCGAGATAAGAACAATTGTTTCTCATTGGACTAATCAAGCAGAACCTGAGTATCGAGACGATGTGCTGCATGCAAATCCAACCAGATCAAATGTAGAAAATGATATTGGTGATGATCTTGATTTATTGCTTTCTGCAGCTGAATTAGTTATCTCAACCCAATTAGGTTCAACATCAATGTTGCAAAGAAAATTGAGAGTAGGCTTTGCCAAAGCGGGCAGGTTAATTGATTTGATGGAAGAACGAGGCATCGTGGGACCAAGTGAAGGTTCTAAGGCTCGAGAGGTTTTAGTTAAACCAGATGAACTAGTTGAGACTTTGTCATCTCTACGCGGGGAAGTTCACGCTTAATTCCCCTAGGCCCCATTGCCCAAGGTAAGGCACGGGTCTACTCTGAGAGAGTCACACTAATCACAGAAATATCACTTATTCGCTTAAACGAACATAGGTGATACCCTTTGATGGTTCGATAACCGTTTCGTAAGGGAGGTGCTAAGTGCAGGATTCAATAGGTAGTCGTTTGCGCTTTGCTCGCGAAGCAAAGGGAATGACCGTTTCTGAATTGAGTGCCAAAGTTCGTGTTAGAGAAGTTTTGATTAAACATATTGAAAAAGATGAATTTGAAAAAGTTGGCGCAGATGTTTATGTGCGCGGACACATCCGTGCCATGGCACAATCCTTAGATTTAAATCCTGATGAATTAATGACCCTATATCCTGCTTCTGGAGTTGGTGATTCCCCTTTTGAGCAACCGGTGCTTGCACCGGAAACTGAAGTCCTAGAAGTAGTTTCAGTTGTTGTTAATCAACAAAACAAATCTTCCCAATTTTCTGGTAGTTTCTTTCATCCTTTAGAAAACATTCGTGCCAGATCAGGCACAAACTGGTCATTAATTATGGCTTCAACTTTGGGTGTAATTACTTTGATTGCAATAGGTTCAGTATTGGTATCAACATTTAATTCTTCAACAAATGTTGTAGCCGAAGAAACAGTTAGCCCACCTCCTACTCCAACACCTGCTGCTACAAAAGAAGCTAAAGATCTCACAGCAAATGTTCCAGCACCTGGGGTAGATGTATTACTAAAAGCTGAAGGAAACAGCAGCTGGGTTAGAGCAACAGATGTTAACGATGTTGAACTTTTTGAAGGAATAATCAGAGAGGGTCAAGAACAAAGAGTAGGTAGCGTTGAAGGCGTAAAACTCTTATTGGGTAACGCTGGAGCAATTACTTTGACCGTTAATGGACAAGTTTTAGGTAAAGCAGGTGGCAACGGGGAAGTTGTCAGAGTCGAGTTTGGACCAGAAGGTCCAGTTCAGTAATTTCTTTAGGGATGCATATACCTGGCGGTAGCATCCCTGAAGTAGTTTCTTTAGGCTGTAATCATAATGTCAACTCGTGTAGCCATCGTAACTTTAGGTTGTGCTCGTAATGAAGTTGATAGTGAAGAATTAGCTGCTCAATTATCAAAAGATGGAATTGAATTAGTAACAGAACCAAGTGATGCCGATGCAGTATTTGTTAATACTTGCGGATTTATTGAAGCGGCCAAGAAAGACAGTATTGACACTTTATTAGCTGCAAATGATTTAAAACAAAACAGCAATGTTAAAGCTGTTTTAGCTGTTGGGTGCATGGCTGAAAGATATGGAAATGAATTAGAAAAAGCTCTTCCTGAAGCAGATGCAATATTAGGTTTTGATGATTACGATCACATCACAGCTAAATTAAATGAAGTTTTAAGTGGTAATAGACCTAAAGCACCAGTTCCTCAAGATAGAAGACTACTTTTACCGATATCACCAACTGCAAGAAGTGAACAAAAAATTGCTCAACCACTTAATCGTTTCAGATTAGACAACAAACCAACAGCACCGTTAAAACTTGCTTCAGGTTGTGATCGACGTTGCACATTTTGTGCCATACCAAGGTTTAGAGGTTCTTATCTTTCCCGTCGACCTTCAGAAATTTTGGAGGAAGCAGCGTGGTTAGGTCAAGAAGGTGTAAAAGAATTATTCTTGGTGAGTGAAAACACCACCAGTTATGGTAAAGATTTGGGAGATATCACACTGCTTGAAACCTTGTTACCTGAGATTTCAAAAATAAACAGTATTGATTGGATTCGCCTGTCTTATCTGCAACCTGCTGAAATGAGACCTAGTTTGATTGAGGCAATTGTCAAAACAGAAAAAGTTGTGCCTTATTTTGATTTATCATTCCAGCATGCTCACCCTGAAGTCTTAAGAAGAATGAAAAGATTTGGCGGGACTAAAGACTTTCTAACGTTGATTTCCAACATCAGAAAACTAAGTCCAAATGCTGGAATTAGAAGTAATTTCATCGTTGGTTTTCCTGGTGAAACTGAAAAAGAATTTGAGGAAATAAAAATCTTCTTAGAACAAGCCCAACTTGATGCGATTGGAATTTTTGGTTACTCGGTAGAAGATGGAACTGAGGCAGCAGGTTTTAAGGATGCTTTAAGTCAAGAAGTTGTTGATCAAAGAGTTAATGAATTAAATTCCATTGCCGAAGAACTGATGTCACAAAAAGCACACAGCCGAATTAATTCTGAGGTAGAGGTGTTAGTCGAAGCAAACGACGAAGATGGGGTAACTGGTCGAATTAGAGAGCAGGGACCAGAAGTTGATGGCATCACCACAATTTTGGACAGTTTTGCAAGTGTGGGTGAATTAGTAAAAGCAGTTGTTGTAGGTAGCGTAGGAGCAGACTTGGAGGTGAAGACAAAATAGAGCGCCCAGTTTTGAAACCTGCTGTGCCAGATCGCGTTGCAGATCCGATTTCAGCGGTAAGTGCAATTAACGTTCCAAATTTTCTTACCACCATCAGAATCATTGTGGTACCAATACTTGCTTGGCTTCTATTCAGAGAAGACGCAGCTTCAGATTCCAATCGGTTAATTGCTGGTGTTTTATTCATTATTGCTGCCTTAACAGATATTGCTGATGGCACTATTGCTCGAAGATGGAATTTGATTACCAATTTTGGCAAGATCTTTGATCCAATTGCAGACAAAGCCTTAATCGGTGTTGCTTTAATTGGTTTGTCTTATTTGAATTTACTTGACTGGTGGTTTACTTGGGTAATTTTAGCAAGAGAACTTTTTGTCACATTTTTAAGATTCTGGGTAATCAACAAGGGAGTAATTCCTGCCAGCAGGGGAGGAAAGTTAAAAACCATTATGCAAATCATTGCAATAAGTTTTTATCTCTTACCCCTTCCTGAAACTGTTTCATTGTTAGCAGAAGTCTTGATGTATGTTGCTGTGATCCTGACTCTTGCAACTGCTGTTGATTACATTATGAAAGCAATTATTACTGATCGAGATGAAATAGTTGCCAAGTAATTTAGCACTCGAAGTTGTTGAGAAACTAAAACAAAAGAAATTAACAATATCTAGTGCCGAATCCCTAACAGGGGGATTAGTCGGAGTTAGTCTTTCCTCTATAAGTGGTGCATCTGAAGTTTTCAAAGGTTCTGTGGTTGCTTATACCGACGAGATAAAAATAAATGTTTTAAATGTTGATTCTCAAGTGATTAAGCAATTCACCAGCATTTCAGAGCAGGTAGCACTATTGATGGCCCAAAATGTAAGAAAATTAATGAATTCAGAGATCGGCATTGCCACCACAGGTGTGGCAGGACCAAATCCAAGTGCAGGTTTTCAGCCAGGAATAGTATTTGTGGCCTTTGCAAGTGATGACCACAATATGTGCCAAAAGTTGGAATTAACTGGTAGTCGCGCTGATATTTGTGGACAAAGTGTTGAGAAAATATTGCAACTAACCTTGAGTCGGCTCGTGTGAATAACAGGGCATTACTTAAAGAGATGGGCTAAAATAGAGTAATGATTGTTTTGCGAAAAGTGCTCGGTGACCAGTTGCGTCTGCATCGCAATGCCCAAAAAAGATCATTGAGAGATATTTCAAAGTCTGCACGTGTTTCTTTAGGTTACTTAAGCGAAGTTGAACGCGGCCAAAAGGAAGCTTCTTCTGAATTACTTGGCGCAATTTGTGGGGCACTGACTTTACCACTTTCAAAACTAATGTTTGATGTAACAAAGGCTGTTGCCAAAATAGAAAATAACCCAACTGGGGTAACAGTTTTACCCGTTGTTAAAAAATCAGATTCTGCAGCTGCTTAACTTTTATAATTTAGTACTTTAATCAATCTT